>SYEI01000268.1 GCA_005800865.1 Bacteroidota bacterium
CCAAAAACTTAACCACCTTACCATGTTGCATCATATACAACAAGGTAGCTTTAATGCTATCGTTTGGTAGATAGCGCACTTTATTATCTAAACTTGCTAAACAAAACTCGCATTTGTAAGGGCAACCACGAGACGTTTCGATATATAATACTTTGTTTCCTAGTTCCTCAGGATTATCAAAACGATAGGGCATGCTGTTTTCAAATCGCTTCAAATCAAACATAGGGGCCATTTTGTTTGTCTTTACCTCTGTTCCATTTTTCCAAACTAAACTAGACACTAATTCAGGATTTGGATAAAACTCCAAGAATTCTTCAAACGCAGTTTCGCCTTCTCCTAAAATAATATAATCCACACAATCTAAAGCGATGATATCTTCGTATTCGTAACTGACTTCTGGTCCGCCTAATAAAATTTTAGTATTTGGATTTAGTGCTTTAATTTTTTGAAGAACATCTAAAGTTTGCGTAATGTTCCAAATATAACAGCTAAAAGCTACCACATCATAGACCGCACATTTTGCAGCAACTTCATCTCTATTTTCTTTGATATTAAATTCCTTCCACGCCAAACCCTCATGTTTTTCATGATTTAATTCATACAATAAGCGAATAGCTAAATTAGTGTGAATGTATTTGGCATTAAGAGTCGTTAATAAAACTTTCATTGCGATAAATATACAAAAAAAGCCCCTGCTAGTTGCAGAGGCTCCTATTAAATTGTAGCATAGTCCTACCTACTGGCTACAATACTATTTGAATGTTGTTTTTCTATGGTTTGTATTGATTCATATTGTTTTCCCAAAGCCAAGGTTTCCGTTTCTTCGGCATTGCTCATGGCGCCAAATTTGGCGGCTGAAGTAAGTTGAGCATTGGCTTCTTCGCGCATTTCTTTTCCAATTTTCATGAAGCGTTCTGCTTCATCATTTAACTGAGTGACGTTACTTACTAAACTTTCATTTTCTTTTACTTGCTCAATTAATAATTCAATCACTTTTCTATTTTGAGCGAATTTTTCATAATCCATTTTTGATTTTAACATCGATATTTCTACTTGTTTTGAAATAACATCATTTTCTAAACTCAATGCTTCAGCTAATAAAACAGCTTTTTGATTAGGAGAAGATGTTGAAGCATTCATTCTTAATTGCTGGGCTGTCATTTTCATTTCATAAGCTTGTTCAGCAGCATTGGCTAATAAATCTTCTGTAGTATAGGAGGCTTGAATTAAAGTGATTTTATTTGTTTCAACAACTTCGGTATGTTTAACTTCTTCTGAATTTATGACAACGAGAGCCTCGGTATGTTTTAAAAGTTGAGGATAAACTTTATCGAATAAACTCAACACTTCTTGTTGTTTATTTAAAGCCAATGCTTCCTTCTCCTCTGCATTGATCATTTCTCCGTATCTTGCCTGAATGGTTAGTTGTGCGTAGGCCTCTTCGCGCATTTCTTTAGCAATTTTCATAAAGCGTTCAGATTCTGAATATGAAACAGTGCCTTTTGTGTAATTGATATTATTTTTTGGAATTCTAGTGAACGCATCTAAAATGATTATTTTATTTTGTTCGAATTTTTGAAGAGAGATTCTTCCAGATATTTCAGAAGCTTCTATGCGCTTCATCGTGGATTGAGTTTCAGCGCTGATGGCTTCTTCTCTTAACTTACTAGCATTTACTTTTAGTTGATTGGCTTGCTCCAATAGTTGTTCATATTCTTTTATGCTTATGGTAACATTACTATTAGCGTAGTTCATTTTAACGGGTTCTTTTGGCCCCATAATATCTACTCTAATTTTACGAGCTTGGTTGCCTTGTGTTTGGCCGATTACCATTACCTGAATGGTAAGTGCCAACAATGTTGGTAGGTAGGATAAAGTTTTCATGGTTCAAATAGTTTAATAGGTTTATATTTTTCATATGTAGTTAATATTATTTTTAATTGTCATATGGTTTATTCATGTTGTTTTTTTGAATTTTACATTGCGGCAACATGAATAATGCATGTGTAAATTAATTTAATGTTTAATAAAAATTGAATTGATGAGTTCTTTCAGTTTGGACCAGCCCTTGCAATATACTTTTGCAGTTTGGGTTTCGGGTAGGAGTATGTTTAGTTACTGAATTTTTGTACGAGATAAAAACAAGAAGGTTCGCTTTTTTTAAAGTAGTTATAAACCCCTTATAGTTAAAGGGTTTCAAAGGTATCAAATAAATAAACGAAAATTATTTCTTACAATAAATATCTGATTGTTCTACAGGATATTTTTTATCTAAGTCGATATTATTGAAACTACTTTTTCCCCAGAAAAATAATTTTTCAAAAAAAGGCAACAACTTACTATCCTTTATTTGTTCTAAAAAATACACTTCATGCTCTTTTTCTTTCATTCCCATTTCATATAAAACAACATCATGTTTTTTTATTCCAAGTGAATTAAAATAGTGCTTCATTCTGAAATATTCGCAAACATTACCACTTTCGAGCCTTCCTGCAAAATAAAAAGGCATAAACCAACCTATCACAAAACAACTTCCAGAAATTAATTTCCCAATCACATGAAATTTGAACTCATACCATTTTGAAACAGGAATATCATATTCTTTCATCAGTAACATGACTTCGGCTCGATGATTCCACTCATCAATTTCAATTTGTTTGATGGCGACTTTTTCCTCTTTATTTTTAACTGAAGCTGCATGACCGATGTAAGCAAAAGCCGCAGCCTTTTCAGCTGAATAGGCCATTTGGATCAAATCAACTAATTGTGGATATTGCAACTTCATGCTGTTATTTTTTAATATAAAACTTCAGAAGACCAGTTTCGTTTTTATCAATAAATTGAAAAGAAGAAGGGATTTTATTTTTAAAGGTATAATACGTTACCAACTTTGTTCCCTTCTCACATTCATTTAATTTCATCATTAAATCTTCGTGATACTTTTTATATTCTGATAATGATACTTTTGAGTCTTCATCTAAAATACAGGTTTCATCAAGCTGTTCATGAAACGAATTGAAAAAATAAATGCCATTAAATTTTTTAAAATCTAATATTGTGAAATCATTATTGATAAAATGAGCGTTCTTTAATTTGTAATTTCTTTTAATTTTGTTTGATAAATTCGTCAGCGTTTTACGCTTTTCAACACCATAAAAATGCGCATCAGTCACACTAGCGCCAATGCAACAAAATTTACCAACTCCCGAACCAATATCCAATATTTTATCAGTTGGTTTATCTACTAATAACTTAGCTGCTTTAATAGCAATATTGACAGGCGTGAAATGGCGAGCTGAATGTTCTTGATATAACTTAGGATAAATCTTATCAAATGTAGCGTTAGCTGGATATTTTTTTTGTTTGAGTTGCTCAAAAACCATGATGTAAAATTACATTTATTAGCTCAAATTCATAGGGCTTTTATAAACCAAGTATTAACCGATATTTTAAATTATAATTGGTATCTTAGCCCTATGAACAATCGCTCAGAACAACTAAAGAATTTACGCTCAGTAATAAATGTAGATAACTCTAAATCTACTGATTTGGAAACATTCCAAACCAATACCATACGCCCTATTCTTAAATTTCAAAACGACTTAATTTTGACCTTAATCAATCAACATTTAGCGGAAAATAAGATTGTTGTAAAAAACTTAACGGATAATAAAAAAACGGAGCGTATTCACGAAATCGTCAAAGGAAACTTACAATTAAAACAATTATTGACAGGAATTACAATTGCATTATTTACTGAAGAAGAAATGAACTATTACCACGAAAATAAAAAAGAAGTGGTGAAACGCACTATTACCATTTTATTGGAACGTGTTTGTTCTCAACTACAAAATCTTAATTTTTAAGAACCACAAACCACTCGAAATTAGCCGAAAAAACTTTAGTTTTTGATTCATCGAATAAATCGACAGGCGTCACAATAGACACTCTTTTTTTAGAGAGTAATTGTTCTGTCACTAAATCAATCGTTGTGTCTTTTAAACTTGCTATTGATACAATGACTCCCGTTGCTGGCTTTTTATAACTTACTTCTACTTTTCTTAAAACAGGGATCACATTATCTATTATTTCTTCTGAAAATGATTTTAATAACAACTGAGCGCCAGAACCTTCTGCCAAGGTAAATAAAGCTGCCGCATGAACCGTTCCTAAATGATTAGTATATTCTTCTCTGGCATCTAACTGCAACAAATACTCGGGATTATTTGCAAGTGAAATTCCCAAAAATTTATTAAAAGGCACTTTAGTAATGTCTATCATATCATTTATTCTTGCTCGAATTTACACAAATATTAGTTTATAAAAAGTAAGTAACCAATTTTATAAAGAGTCGTATAAAAAGCATGGGAACATTATCTGAAAATTGGTTAACCGAAGGTCTCATGGACTTTGAATATAAAAAGTACCGCATTCTGGGCTATTTACAAGAAGTAGAAGCGCATTTTAAAGAACAAAAACTCTATCCTGATTTTGCCGAATTGATTGCTCATTACAAAAAACTGGTACTATTAAAGAACAATGCCATTTCTTTAGAAAATAATTTCAAGAAAAATTTAAGCGGAATTGATTTCGCAAACATGACTTTAAAATATCAATCAACCATTGATGATGAATCACTCAATGAACTCAAACAAATTATTGCCTTTTGCGAACCCTTGTTTGCGGATGAATTAAGTAAAGGAAAAAACATTTTTGATTTTGCAGAACAACACATTTTTGTTGATCATATTGGTATTTTACCTCTTTATAAAAAAGAAGGTTACTTTATGCTGCATCCTTATCAATCAAAGCAAGTATCGGTTTACACCTACTCTTTCTCCAAAATAAATTTATTGCAACAAGATGTATATGGCTTGCAATGCAATTATTTTTCTACTTATACTTTATCTTTATCAAAACCAGTAGACAAATTAAAATTAGATATCATTCATCAAAACCCTGCACTTCCAAACCCTGCTGTTTACTTGTTTAAAGCCAAAGCAGCATTGCCAAAAGACGAAACCTTTTTGCCCATAGCAAAACGATTACTCTATAAAAATTTACAAACTAACCCATAAAAAAAGAGGCTTGAAATTACAAGCCTCTTTTTTATTTACCTAATTAACAACATTTGTTGGAGTTGCAATTACAGTTGCAATTGCAAGAACAATTACACTGACAGTTACATGTGTTTGTTGTGTTGTTAGTTGTTTGGTTGTTACTAGTGTTGCAAGAACACGTTTCATTTTGATTTCCCATGATGTTTGTTTTTATAGATTATACATTTATTGATTTATAACCTATAGACGCCTATCTTTTAAAAAGACGCAAATTAAGATTGACAACCGCAATCTTTTTTACATTCATGCTCAAATATATTTCCGTATTTATCCGATTCGATAGAACAACACTCATTAAATAAAGTATGTAGCTGCTGACGAGCTCTTTGAATACGAGATTTAGCGCCCGAATAAGAAATTCCTAATTTATCTGCGTATTCTTTTTGAGATAATAATCCCATTTCAGTTTGCAGGATAGCTTCCTTGTAATTGTCTGGCAATTGCTCAATCATTGGTTTTAAGCAATTAGCTAATTCAGCATTAAATACTTTTTCCTCTTCAAGCTCTATCAAATTATCAGATAAAGACACTTTCGGCTTTTGTTTTCTGAAATAATCCAAAATACTATTTCTGGTTATTTGATATACCCAAGATGCTAATTTATCATTATCACTCAAAGTTTTTAACTTTAAGTGAATTTTGATAAATACATCCTGCAAAATATCCTTAGAGATATCTTTGTCTTTAACGCGTTTGTTTATAAAGTTAAACAGTTCCTGATGAAACGCTTTCCATATAGTTTCAGTTGTTGTTGTCATAACCTTAAAGACGCATCATTTACAAAAAGACGCAAAATTTATTTTTTTGGTATTCTTACTAGTGTTTCTAGTAAAAAACCCCAGTATTTTTGCACTGAACTAATTTGAACCGTTTCATCGGGTGAGTGAGCTCCACGAATATTTGGTCCAAATGAAATCATTTGCATATTTGGGTAATTAGTTCCCAAAATACCACATTCTAAACCTGCGTGACATGCACTTACTTTTGCTTCTTCGTTATAACGCTCTTTATATAAATCGCTCATTAATTTAACGATTGGTGAAGATGGTTTTGGTGTCCAACCTGGATAAGAACCCGCTGCGGTGATTTCTGCTCCTAATAATTCGAATGCTGAAGTAATGGCAAACTGTAAATCTAATTTCTCAGAATCAACCGAACTACGTGTTAAACATTGTATTTGATAAGCACCATCTTTTACAATTACTCGGGCTACGTTATTAGATGTTTGTACTAAGCCTGCAATATCTGGACTCATCCTGTAAATACCATAAGGACATGCATAAATAGAACGTAATAATTTATATTGAAAATCAGCACTAAATACTTTTGCAGGAGTCTCAGTCTCTTCGATTGTAATAATTAATTTTGAATCAGTAGTAGAATGTTCTTCTTTAACTGTTTTCTCAAATGCTTGAATTTGCGTTTTTAAAGCGGAAACATCTGCAACCGTAACAACCGAAACAGATTCACGAGGGATGGCATTTCTTAAACTACCACCATCAACCAAAGCAATTTCAATTTTTAAATCTTTGCTTAATGACCATAATAAACGGTTCATGATTTTATTAGCATTTCCTCGTCCACGGTGAATATCCATTCCCGAATGTCCACCAGTTAAGCCTTTTACAGTAACTTTAAAAGCAGTTTTATTTTTTGGAGCTTCTTGATTGTATTTACCTGTAGCGGTAACATCTACGCCGCCAGCACAACCAATGGTTAATTCGTTATCATCTTCGGTATCTAAATTCAACATGATTTGCGCATCTAATAAGCCGCCCTTTAAAGCTAAAGCGCCTGTCATTCCTGTTTCTTCATCAATGGTAAACAATGCTTCTAAAGCAGGATGAGGAATAGTTGTTGATTCTAATAACGCCATGATTGATGCTACACCAATACCGTTATCAGCTCCTAAAGTGGTTCCGTTGGCTTTTACCCAATCGCCGTCAACTAACATTTCTATACCTTGTGTATTGAAGTCAAAATTAGTAGCGGCATTTTTTTGGTGAACCATATCTAAATGACTTTGCAACACAACGGTTACTCTATCTTCCATACCTTTTGTGGCAGGCTTTTTTATAATCACATTTCCAACTTCATCAACGATTGTTGGTAAGCCTAATTTTTCGCCAAAAGCTTTTGCAAAAGCAATCACGCGTTCTTCTTTTTTGGAAGGGCGAGGTACAGCATTTAAATCTGCAAAGTTATTCCACATCGCTGTGGGTTCTAGTTTTCTGATAGCTTCGTTCATAGTAGTGGGTTATTGAATTAAGCTATAAATATAAAGTTTTCTTGTTTACGCAACTAGTTTTTCACCATTTTCAACTTCACTCCTCCTTTTTTCTTTTTCTTCTTTATTTTTTCTCCTTCACTATTAGATAATTCAATAGTCATATAAGCGGTTTTAACTTCGCCAACTACAATACCAGTCACCCGTTGACTTTGATAGCCTATATGCCCTACCTGTACCGAATATCTTCCAGGAACAAGCGCAAAAAAAGCATAGCCATCGTTACCACTCACAAATTGTTGTTTAATAGTGTCATTGAAAATAACAGCCATACTATCGTTCATAAAAGGAAAACCAGTTTTTTTATCTTTTACTAAAATTTTTATACCGCTAGAACGTTGCTGGGCCTTCAGCGAAGCAGCAAGTGTTAAAATAAATATGATTAGAGTAACTGTTTTTTTCATTATAAAAATTAATAAGATATAACATAGATTAACGAAGGTGGTTCCTCTTCTTCAAATTGTTCTGTTTCTTCTGAAACCAATATTTCTTTGTAAGTCTTTCTAAGTCTCAAAAAAACTAAATTTCCAGAAGGACAATCTCTGTAATATTTTCCTTTTATATAATTAACGTTGATAATCACATTATAATCTGTTTCAACAATTGATTTAATAACACAATCGTAACTTCCTTTAGGAATTAACAAGTTTAGTATAACGCCAGTACCTCCATACAAAGGAAAATCAGGGACAAATAAAGGGTGAAATGGATCTGGGTTTAATAAATTGAAATAGTCAGCATCAGTTCGCACCAAATAATTTCCAGGCATTAAGCCAGGAATATGTTGCGGCTTTGCGATTTCGTATGGATATTTCGCATTAATAATTGGGTGCTCTTGCGCTAATAAAAAATTAGCACAAGTTATTATCAGAAATATAAAGCCAATTTTCATATAAATTGAATTTTATATAAAAATAGAGATTTTGAAAGCTTTACTTTTGCAACTTTATATCTGGTAGCTTTTAGCTAATAAGTGGTTTAAAATGAACCAAACTAATCTTTAAAAGTAAACTTCGCAAAACGATTCCCTGCTTTTTTAGAGTAAGTTAAAACAAGGATGGTTTCTTTATTCATTTGAAAACTATACTTCATAAAAGCCAAGTCGTCGTTTGATGAACTATCGAAGATTGATTTTGTGGTTACATTTCCATCTTTTCCTATTTCAAACTGTTTATTGCAATTATATAATAAATGCGCAGCCTTGCTAGATTGAAAAGAAATAAACGACATCGTGCCACCTTTGCAGCTTGGCTTTTCACCTTTCATCGTGACTTCAATTTTTTTAGCAATTGTTTTTTGCTGCTCTTTTGTAGGAAAATTCACTTCTATCAAATCTCCAAATTTAGTATTACAAACACCATTGTCGCAAATAGAATTTTGAAACTCACATATCATTAAAATATTATCCTCTAGCTGAAATGTATTGGTTAAATAATAATGATAAAACTTCTCTTCAGGCATTTGTTCTTGCATGTTATATTGCCCTTGTGATAACACTTTTAAGTGCTCTGGCTCAAGAGTAAAGTAAAATAAGCCTTTCAAACTATGATTTTCTTCCCAATTAGTCAAAGTATTTTTGTCAATACTGTAATTACCAGAACATATTAAATTACTCTTGTTGTTTAACTGCAAATTAACATCCAAAAAACGTTTTTCATTAATTGCAATTTCGGTTTTATACAATGTATCTTTTTCTGATTGATAACTTACCACAAACAGTTTAGTGAAGTCTCCTGATTCGCCCTCAATTTTATAATACTGCTTTTCTGTAAAAAAGATATTTTGTTCGTCATCCATAAACACATTGGTTATGACTGTTTTATTGAGTGGCTGATCTAATTCAATTTCCTTTTCAAAAACAGCTCTTAAACCTTTACTTATAACTTTATAAGCAGCTTTCCCTTTTACAGCATCCGACTCAGAAGTTTCTCTAAACAATAATATACGATTACTATCCGCTGCTAATCGAATGGTGTATTTACAATCATAGTTTTTATCACTAAACGCAACCTCATCAATGACGGTATGATTAAGCGACAATTCTCCATTAGGTTTTATTTCGTTAATATAAACTGTGTACTTTTTTAGTTTTTTATCGTGATGAGAACTAAACAAATAAATATGAGAATTGAAATATAAAATAGTTTCAAAAGTATTGGCTTTACCGTCTATTTGAGGCATTTCAACCTGTCGTTTATAAACTCTTCTTAATTCCTTATTCGTAATGCATTCAATATAAAATTCGTTTTCTGATTTTGAAGAGATAGCAAAAAAAGACTGCTCGTTCATGCCAAATACTTCGGGGTAAGCAAACTCATCATTAACATCCGGACTTAATTGAACAGTCACGTTTTGCGAAAAGGAATTCAAATAAGTAAATACTAAAAGAATAAAGCCAAAGATTTTTTGCATAGGAACAGATATTATCAAATATTAAGGTAGGAAATTTTATTGATAATGCAATCTATACTTACTTCAATTGAAAATTGATAGGCAAATTAAAAAACACATTAACCGCTTTTCCATTTTGCATACCTGGTTTCCATTTAGGCATAGAATAAATAACCCGTGTTGCTTCAACATCACATTCAATGCAGCCTGGAACTCCTCTCACAATATTAACGTTTTTAATCAAGCCGTCTTTAGTGACAACAAATCTCAAAAAACATTTTCCAGATAAACCAGCTTCTTTTGCCATTTGCGGATATTCAATATTCTTCTGAATATGTTTCATCATATCTATTACTCCGCCTGGGAATTCGGGCATTGTCTCATTATTACTATTCTCATAAGGTTTTTGTAGAATTGTTACTTTTTTTGATAATTTCTTACTGCCAAAATCAGTTGTACTTGAATATAATAAGTTCTTTGCAAAAATAATAGAAACTGTTTTTAGAGATTTTATATTTCGCTCTGCCGAATTTGCAGGTACAGCGTTTGGAAGTCCGTAAAGCTCTTTTATTAATCCTATCTCAAATTCGTTGTTTATTGACTGAATAACTTTTACATCACTTACTTTTCCATACGCATCAATTATCAATGACAATAACAATTTACCCCTGGAGTGATTTGTTTTCATCCAATCTGCAAATTTTGTTTTTTGTATAAAATCAAATAGTAAGCTATCTTCTTCTTGAAATTTTGCTAAGTCAATTTCAGATCCTGATTTGTAAATTGTGTCCTTATTGTATATATAATACGAAACTAATAGAGTAGAATCTTTGTCATATTTTTCATAATCAAGATTATCATTGTATTTGTAAGTAGTAATAAACTCTACATTTTTAATTTCCTTTTTAGAAATATCACCTTCCATTAAGGTTATAACTGTATCTACTTTACAACACTCTCTATAATAAATACCGATTGCTTCTTTATCCCTATAAGTGGCCGCACCACCAATATCTTGACAATAGCCTTTAAAGTCATTCATTTTTTGCCGACATGCTGCCCTATTGAAATAAGTATCTGGGTGCGGCGATATATTTAAAGAAAGTGTAAACAGGGAATCAGCCGATCTATAATTCTTTTTTGCTAATTCCGAATTACCTTGATCATACAATACAATTGATTTATCTTTTTTTTGCGCAAAAAGCGCCTGAGACATTATCAGTCCAAATACGATTAAAATATATTTATTCATTGCTTGAATATCAAGTAATTTATTTATTACGAAAAGAGTAGTCTAAGATTCCTTTATGGGGACTGCTTTAAACAGTTGAATTCCTTTTTTAATTAGCCAATAGGAGATAAAACCGAATAATATGACAAAAACCAATTGCCCGACATTAAACCCTAGATTATAAGCATCAGATGACCAATTAACTAAAACGCTCAATATCGTTTCAATTCCTAATAATAAATCTGATAAAGCGAAAAGACTTCCGACTACAATTAACACTACTGCAATAAATTTTCTCATATTTAATCTATCCTTTCAACTTAAACGCCAGATTAAACACTAAACCCTTATCATTTTTAAATTGATGTGTTCCATCTATCTGTTCGCATAAGGAACTAATTAATTCCATGCCTAAACTATGACTGTTTTGTTTCCAATTATCGGGCAAGCCTTTCCCATTGTCTCTCACTTCTAGCTCCACCAAATTATTCAATTGTCTCATTTTTATATCTATCACCAACGATTTATCATCACTGCTAGCGTACTTAAATGAATTGGTAATTAACTCATTTAAAATTAAACCGCATGGAATAGCGGCCGATAAATCTAACATCACTAATTCTGTATCTAAATGTATGTCAACTGGTTTATTACTACCTAAAGAGTTTTTAATTTCTGCAGTTAAACTTTCGATGTAGGCTTTAAAATTTAACTCAACAAGACTATTATTATTAAAGATAGTTTGATGTACCAGAGCCATTGAAAATACGCGATTTCTGCAATCTTCTAAAGCGTCTTTTACTTCTCGTGAATCCGAAATTTCTTTTTTAAGATTTAATAAACTAGTCACGATATTCATGTTATTTTTTACGCGATGAAACACCTCAGCGAGTAAAATCTCCTTTTCTTTCAGCATTTTTTTAATCAAATCTTCTTGACTAATGGATTCTGAAACAATACTGATATTAAATGCTAAAGCCGACGTAAATGC
>SYEI01000269.1 GCA_005800865.1 Bacteroidota bacterium
AAAAAATAAGGCTTTTGAAAAAAGAAAACGTTGGCATGAGATCTATTTTTTCACGTTCTTCAATCTTAACTGGAGATTTTGACTTCATTTATTATAACAATACCACATTAGGTGCATATAAAGATATATATGAAATTCAACTTAATACTATAGAAGACTTAAAAGAATTAGCTGAACTAAAGCAAGAATATATTAAATCAAACTAGGTAAATTCTAATTAAACAACAGAATAACCTTAACCCTGCTAGGATTATATTCTGGCAGGGTTTGTTTTATAAACTCGTCCAAGTTGTTAAACCTTGTTGAGTAAATTTAAAAGATTGTACTCTACCACCTAAACCTTCAATGGCCCTAGCTACTTTTACTTTAGTAACACCAGGACAATAAAAAAACATAAAGCCACCCCCACCCGCTCCTGATATTTTACCTCCAGTTGCACCAGTATTAATGGCTGTTGTGTACACTTTATCAATTAACTCATTACTGATTGAATGTGCGATTTGTTTTTTGTTCGTCCAACCAAAATGTAAAATCTCACCAATTTTGTTTAAGTCGCCACGCAATAAACTATCTTTCATTTGCTGCGCTTGCTCTTTTAAATTATGCATGGCATCAACTGATTTTTCGTTTTTATCTTTTACGTTCTTTACTTGCTCGTTAATAATAGTAGCTGATAAACGTTGAGTAGCTGTAAAGTATAACAGTAAATTAAATTCCAATTCGTAAAGAACTTCGTCTTTTAATTGCAATGGATTAACAATGACTTTATCATCTGCTAAAAACTCCATAAAATTAATTCCACCAAAAGTTGCCGCATACTGATCTTGCTTTCCTCCACTCATTCCTAAATCAATACGTTCTATTTCATAAGCTAATCTTGCAATATCATATTTACCTAAAGGTAATTTTAACCACTCCACAAAAGCGCCAATTAAGGAAACAACAATGGTAGATGATGTTCCTAGTCCCGAACCTTGAGGCGCTTCAATGTATGACGTTAAACGAAAAGATAAAGGTTTTAAAGCAAATTCTTTAACCAAACGATTATACACTCCAATAAATAATTCGAAGCCATCAACCAATTGCAATTGATTTTCTGAAGCAACTGATAAAGATTTATCCGTACCGTCAATACAAAATTCTATTTTCCCATTATCTAATGGTTCTAAACTAGCGTATGCGTATAAATCAATAGTAGCATTTAAAATAGCGCCGCCATAAATATCACTATATGGCGAAACATCTGTTCCACCACCTGCCAAACCAATCCGTAAGGGCGCTTTACTTCTTATTATCATTATCTAAATTCTCAAGGTCGTTTAAATCTTTTGGTCTGCCACTCGCTTTTTTGTTTTTAATCAAGTCCTTCAACTGAATTACTTTAACTGGAATTTCTTCTATTTCAGTATCTAAAGAATTACTGTATACCTCCTCAAATGTAAGTCCGGAAATTTCTTTTAATATTTCAATAGATACCGGAGCTCTTCCAAAGGAAAAAACAGTAATGTTTTTATTATATAAAAAATTTTCTTCCGTCATATCAAAAACAGATAACCCAAATTCAAAAAAGGCTTCACTTAATTTTTCATAATTTTCTTTTGACACTTCTACAAAAATATCCAAATCACCAGTCGTCCTAGGAAAACCATGAAAAATAACTGAATATCCTCCAACCAAAACGTACTTAACTTTCGAGCCGTTGATTGATTTTATGAAATCCTGAAAATCTTCATTAAATATATTACCCATATCTATTAGCGAACAGAAAATACTGTTCTATCCATTTTCAATGGCTGATTAATCGAATAATTATAAGAAACACTTTGAAGATAAGCGAACACCTCTCCACTTTGTAATAAGTTCATGTTTTTATAATTATCAGACTCTTTTTTGAAATCTGTAATTTTTCCTGATGAATGAGCGGTTCTATCTAACTTAAACATATTATAAATTTACAATTTTTTATATAAATCAATGACTTCATCTACAAAAATTTTCCAATCATATTTTTGTTTTTCTTTTTTCATTCCTTCCGTAAATGATGGCATCCTATTATTATCAAAATAATCTTTAATGCCTTCTGCAATCTCTTTTCCATTTGGGGCAACTACATAACCTGCAACTTTATCAGGAATTATTTCTCCAAGTCCACCAACATTTGTTACCAATGTAGGCACTTCAAAATGAAACGACACCTGCGTCACTCCGCTTTGTGTGGCGCTTCTATAGGGCAATGCTACTAAGTCAGCTGCTGAAAAATATAATTTCACATCTTCATTAGCAATAAATTTACCATGTAAAATAACCTGATTTTGAATTTGATACTTTTCAATCAAATCTAAATAGGGTTGTTTATCTTCATAAAACTCTCCTGCAATAACTAAGTTTATATTAGGATTAGATTTCAATTCATTCATCGCATCCAACAACATATCTAAGCCTTTGTAATTTCTAATTAGTCCGAAAAATAAAACAAGTTGTTTATCAGTTGGAAGTTCTAAAGCTTTTCTTGCATCCATTTTATTTAACTTCTCACCAAAAGAAGTATATAAAGGATGTAATAAATATTTTTTGTGTACTGTGCTTGTAAATTTCTCTAGGTCTTTCATCACCGCTTTACTCATGGTTACAAAACCATCGCAAGCATTAATAAAATATTTTGCAAAGGCAACGTCGCCTGGTCGCGTTTCGTGGGGAATAACATTATCCGTAATGGCTAGCACCTTCACTCCACTTTTGCGAACCATACGAGCAATACTTCCCAATGCTGGCCCCATGAACGGAATCCAAAAACGGAAGACAATAAAATCAGGTTTCTGTTTTTTAATAAAACGTGCTGTTTTAATCCACGATAAGGGATTCACTGAATTAATTAACGTATGAATTTTAATGTTTTTAGGCGCATTCCCACTAGTATCAAATTGTGTACTTCCAGGAAATAAAAAATTAGGATATTGTAAACTATAAGAAATAATTTCGCAATCATGTCCCTGCTCATTGAATGCTTTACAGAACAATTCGTCAAACGTGGCTAAACCACCACGTAAAGGATATGCAGGACCTATGATAAAAATTTTTGCCACTTAATTTTATTTTTTTCCTACAACTAATTCTATTAAATCTTTTTCTTGTAAATACATATTTGCTAAAGATTTTATTTCTTCGGGAGTAATGGTTTTAACGGCTTCAAAATATTTTTCAAAATAATCGTATCCCAAATCAAATTCCCAAATAGCTTTAAATTTATCTGCTAATGAATAAGGTCCGTCAACACTTCTTAAAAACTGCCCTAATACATAATTACGAACGGTTTCTAATTCATCCGCATCTACTAACTCTTCGCGTAATAATTTTATTTCTTTATAAATTTCTTTTAAAGTATCATTGGTTACATCTGTTCCCACTTCAGTTGAAATATAAAAAAATCCTCCATTTACCAAAGATGCTAATCCGCTACCAATACCATAGGTATAGCCTTTATCTTCGCGAATATTTGCCATTAAACGTGAACCAAAATAACCTCCAAGAATGGTATTTAATACTTGGAATTTAAAGTAGTCTGTATTTTTTTTATTAAATAGTAATCGTCCAACTCTAACAGCTGATTGAATAGCGTCTGGTTTTTCAATAAAATGTTTTTGTTGCTTAGTTGTATCAATTTCTAATTTAGGAACTGGAATAGCTTGTAAATGTCCCCAAGTTGTTTTTCCAAAAAAACGATTTAAGGTTTCAATTAAATCTTTTGATAATTTACCTGAAGCAATGATAGTGCAATTACCCGAATGATAAAACGTTTTATAAAACTCAATCACACTTTCTAAAGTCAATTTATCAAAGTCGTTATCCTTTACGGTTACACCATAAGGATGCTCTTCTCCAAACACTAATTCAGAAAAACGACGACGCGCTAACACGTTTACTTTCTCTGAATTCACTAAATGCTTTTGTTTTTTATTAGAGATATAAATATCAAATTCATCTTTTGGGAATGTTGGATTTTTGATAATATCCTCCACGTAATGTAAACTCTTATCTAAATATTTATTTAAGCTAAACAATGCTAAGGATGCAAAATCTTGTTCAACAGAACATTCAAAGAATGAACCGAAGAAATCAATATTATCCGATAATTCGTTAGCTGTATAATTTTTAGTACCTGTCTCCAACAAATTATTTGCAGCTGAAGCTAATAATGGTTGCGATTGATAATACATGCCCGCTTTGAACAAAAACTCAATCTTAGTGAGTTCTTGCGATCCACTATCAATTGCATATACTTTAATGCCATTATCTAGAGTATTTTCAACAGCGCGTTGAATATGAATTTTGTCAATGGTCTTAAAATCGGGAGCTTGTTTTCTGTTTAAAGTCATGGTTTAAATTTACAGAAATTACTGGGGATAACGTAGCAAAGTATTTACAATTTATGAAATTTTGCTAATTTTGAAAGAGGTCTTGGGCGTTTCCGTCAGCTTGCGGACCGAGCTTTGCGCTACAATCTTTTTTTATAAAAAAGGCACAAAAAGGATTTTCGCTGCAATCCCTAGGCGGGTAAAGGTTAAGAAAAAAACTAAAGTGAATCTTTCATTTTAAGAAGCTGTGCTTTGATGTCTTTTAATTTATCAATCACCTCAACTTTTACCTGATCAGCTTCTTTATTGCCACCTTTTAGCTTATCTTTAGCCCCTTGGAGTGTATAACCTTTTTCTTTAACGAAATGGAAAATCAATTTAAAATTTTCGATGTCCTTTTTTGTAAAAAGGCGATTTCCTTTTTTGTTTTTGGAAGGCGTAATCACATCGAATTCTTTTTCCCAAAACCGAATTAACGAAGTGTTTACATCAAACATTTCAGCTACTTCGCCAATAGAATAAAATAATTTTTCGGTTTCTTTTTCAAGTAATGCCATTATTCAAATATAAATAACTAAAAGCCTATCAACTTTAGAGTTTTTCAACAAAACTGGCAAAGGAATTAACATTTTACTTCTTCTCGCTAACCACCTCAAAAGGAATATTGAGTGTCTCGCCTGTGTTATCAGATAAAGACAACATGTGTTTTCCTTTAGATGGATTTAATCCCAATTGATGAATATCTCTGGTCGTTCCAATCAAAGCTCCATCTAAATGCCAAAAAACAGAGTTAGAAGGTTGACGATGCGCAATTTCGAAAATAGTTTTTCCTTGCACTCCGCTTAATTCATAAGGAATATAAATCACAGTTCCTGCTTTTGGATAAATCATTTCCATCGACTTTTCAATCTCTGGCTCACATCCAAGCTTGTAAGGCGGTAACGATTTATACATCGGATTTTTTGTTTTAAAATAATATTCTTGCACAGGCGGTAATACAAACCATGAAACCGTTTTCATATCTATTGGCGATACGCAAGCATCAGTCACTCTGTATTTCTCTGTTGCATCTAAGTGTATTGGTTTATGATAAGAACAAGTAATTGATACGTTACTATTTTCAGGAATCCATTCTTTTTTAATATCGCTACAATATTGCGAGGCTAAGCAACCGCTTTGTTTACAAACGACTACTTGTTTTAAATCATTCACAGGCATTTTAAACCAATCTGTTTTAGGCAGTGAACCAAAAATTTCAAACAAAACAGGTGCAGCTGCCGAAATGCCTGTAAGCCCTGGACGACCTTCTCCATCGGCATTTCCAACCCACACACCAACAACGTAATTTCCAGAAATACCAATTGCCCAACCATCTCTAAACCCAAAACTAGTTCCAGTTTTCCAAGCAATTTTTTGTGCATTTCCTAAACGTTTCCAACTGGCATCTATATCAGGGCGACCAACCTCAGCCATGGCTTCAAAGGTTAACCAAACGGAAGAAGCTGATATTAAGTTTGATGTTAGAGATTTAAAGTTTGAAGTTGAAGCCTTTACATTTGATAAATAGTTTGGTTTGTTCCAGTCGTCAGAATTATATTTTTGTGAACTATTGTAATGATTTAAAACTCTAGCCATGCTCGCATAAGCAGAACACATATCCCACAACTTCGCTTCTCCTCCTCCTAATATTAAAGACAAACCATAATTATCGGCAGAACGATTCATGCTTGATAAACCAATTTGTCGGAGTCTATCTAAAAATTTATCAATGGTATATTGCTGTAACATTTTTACAGCTGGGATATTTAAACTTCGTGATAAAGCTTGTTTAGCTGGCACTGCTCCATCATACGTAAAATCAAAATTTTGAGGAACATAGCCTGCAATTTGTGTGGGTATATCAGGCACTAACATATTTGGAAGTAGTTGCCCGTCGTTTAACATAAAACCATATAAATATGGCTTTAATAAGCTGCCTGTACTACGATTAGAAGTGATGACATCTACATCTTCGCCATGTGGTTCTTTATCTTTTAAAGGCGTGTTACCAACATATGAAATGACCTCATTTTTATTAATGTCCAAAACCAAAGCGCAGATATTATGAATTTCATTTTGTTTTAATTGTAATGCATGTTTGGTTAAAATATCCAATACTTTATTTTGAATTTCCGATTGAATAGTTGTATTAAAATTATTTTCACTGTTACATTCAACAACCGCTCTATTTAATAAATGCCGCGATTGATTAGGCAATGGAAAAGGCTTTTGTGGCAATGGCTCTTGAATTGCCAATTGATAAGTTTCTGCATCAATGTTTTTTAACGTCAATAACTTAAATAATAATTTATCTCGTTTTCGCTTTAACCGATCTTGATTTTTTCCAGGATAAATAATAGATGGCGAATTTGGCAATACAGCCAAAGTAGCGCATTCTGCCCAAGATAATTGAGATAAGCCTCTTCCAAAATAACGCCAAGATGCAGCATCAACTCCAACTACGTTAGTTCCAAAAGGAGCATGAGAGGCGTATAATTTTAATATTTCAGATTTAGTATAAGTTAATTCTACTCGAAGAGCCATAATCACTTCGATTAATTTTTCACCGTAAGTTCGCTTTTGATTTTTACGCATTAATCTTGTTAACTGCATGGTAATGGTGCTTCCGCCACTTACCACTTTACCCGCTTTATTATTTTGTTTAATAGCTCTCCAAATAGAAACTGGATTAATGCCAGGATGCTTATAAAAATATTCGTCTTCAAAAGCTAAAATGCAAGTATTAAATTTTGGACTTACACTATCGCTTTCAGGAAATCGCCATTGGCCATCTTTTGCAATTTTAGCCGATAATAATTTGCCTTGACTATCATTTAAAACAATAGAATACGAATCATTAAATAATTTATTGGGGAGACATAACAAAAACCATATCAATAGCACAAAGCCAATAATACATGCAATTGATTTTTTTTTATGTTGTTTAAATTGATACAAAAAAAGTCGGGTTTAAGCCCGACTCTAATTTAAATATAAAAAAGTGAAAACTAATTCAAACCATGTTCGCGTTTGCGTTTAAATAAGGCATCGTCTAACGACATAAATTTCAAATAGATTTCGAAACCACCATTTAAATTGCTTACTTGTTTGAATTTAGAAATGTTTAAATCATAAGCAACGCCAATTGCATATTTACCCATATCTAAATTTACTTGAGGAATAATGGCATCATTTAATCTATAATACACCCCAATATTAATACCCGTTTCAGATTTAACACCTGTAACCTTAGTTGGGTTTTTAAAACGACAACGCAAATGTGTTCCAACTGTAATTTCTGATGCAGTTGCTTGTTTTAAATAAATAACACTTGGTAAAATAGCAAACTTGGTTCCTTTAATATCAATACGAGCTTGAACATTTCCAACAAAACGCATAGGTAATTTATACGTAGAGCCTGAAGCAAACTTTTGCACTGGTTGATTTAAATGATGGGCAGCTGCTCCAATTTTTAAACTAAAAATATCGTCACGTAACATATCAATATTAGCTGATGAAAACTCGTAATTCAACCCCGCGCCAACATCAGTATTTATGAAGGACTCATAAGTAACAGCCTCTCCACTTCCTAAAGTGTTATCAATTTCTTTTCCGTTATATTGATTAGCATAGGTTAAAGATGCGTAGTTAGCCGAATTTTGATTAACCCCAATATATACAGCTCCACCTAATTTACTTTTTTTACTAGTTTTAATAATAGCATTAATATGAATTTGACCTTGAGTAGTTCCCATTTTTGCAACACCGGCTCTATCATTAAAAACAAATAATCCTAAACCTAAATAGGCTTTACTTTTTTTTGTTTTTAGCATAGAGGCATCAACAGAAATCGCCATCGTTTGATAAGCATTTCCCATGGCCATCCACTGATTCCTGTAATTAGCTACTGCTCTAAAATAACCGTCCATAAAACCTGCATTAGCAGGATTTAACCATAAGGGTGATTCTTGGATTTGAGAAAAATGAACGTCTTGAGCAAAACCAAACGACGAAATAAATAAAGCAATTATTAATAAATATTTTTTCATAAGAATAATATAAATGAGGTCTTTGTTATAAACTACTATCTAACTAATGTAACGTTACCTTTAATAACTTTTTCTTCGTTACCAGTAGTTGTATATTTTACGAGGTAAGCATAAACTCCTGTTTGAGCTGGCGTACCTTGAAAATTTCCATCCCATCCCTTTGTTGGATCTGATGAACTAAACACTTGCTGACCCCAACGGTTCCATACTTCCATGGTCATATTTTTAATGAATCTGATTCCTAATGGGGAAAATACATCGTTTCTACCATCTCCATTAGGCGTAAAACCTGTTGGAAGAACAACTTCTTGTGCTTTTTCTCTGTAATGGGCAATAACATTATCACCTGTTGTTAGCTGGATTGAGACGCTATCATTTGTTGTATTAGGTGTTGGGATATGATTTGCAAATTCCCAATAATCAAACTCGTATAATGCCGTATCGGCAACAGTTTGCTGAAAAGTCATTTTAACTCCACCAAAATAACTGCCCGACCATATGTAGTTAGTTAAATTCAATGAGTTTAATTTAACATTGCCCGCTCCTGGAGGCTGAACATCTACAGTAATATTAAAGGGACCAGTAACGTTATAGCAATTTACAATAGCAGATTGAATATAAGTACATCGTCTGTTAATTTTAGCTTCCAAAGTGTCCATGTTTTTATTCCACTCAACCATCGTTCCTCCCCATTTAGCTATCTGACGTGGCATTTCTGGAGTAAGAATAGTTTTGAAATAATCAAAATGAGGCATAATTTTATCGCATTTTAAAGCCGTATTAATTAAATCAGCGTAACGATTAATGTAGTAAGCTTTAAAATCAGGATTAGTTAATAGCTTATCTAAAATATCGGGATGGCCCATATTTGGTCCGGCATTTTGAAACTCGTTTGTATAGTCGCATGGATCTGAATTCATATCAGTTGTAGGCAATCCGGAAAAATTTTCTCCTAAATCATATACGTTATCCATATCCCAACTCCAATAGCGCCATTTCTTTTTATCACCTTGCGTAGCTCTTCCTCTCCACCAAGCTGAGTTCCAGTTGATAAAATCGGAGTTAACAACATAAGAGTTATAAACCATATAGTCAACTAAGCTTTTGAAATTTAATTTACTATCAACATAAGCATAATTAGCAACGTTAGTCATAGAGTTTGCCATAATGAAATTATATAAATTCACCCAGCCTGTATCACTACCATTTCTAATTTGCAAGCTTCCCCAATACGCTAAATTATCAATACTATCGCCTGGTTGATCATAATAATAATCAGTATAATCCTCTGAAAACGGCTCTCTTAATTCATAAATACCCCAATAAGCACCGTTTTTAAATACAATCACATGTTTGTTTCTTCTACCATCTAATTCTAATCCACTTTTAAATTGATAAGATTGAACAAAAGCATCACGCATATGACAAGATGGTTTACCAACATTGTTAGATGAAGAATAATTATCAGAAGCAGCTGCTTTTATCATAATATGTTGAAACTCTGTGCGTGGGCTAGGATTCATATTTGGATCAGAAAAAAACTGATGTTTGTAGGCATTGTTATAACCAAATTCATCAAAGGTTTCAATATCAATACCTCGTTGCTGATATGCCCATGAATCATTTCCATGTTTATTAGCAGTGCCATAACCTTCTGTTTTGAATGCCTGATTTTCAAAATATTCCAAATGTGTATTAGGCTCATTTTGTGTACCTCCCAATAATTGATTTAAAGGAGTACCACCACTAATAGAAACTACACCATAATGAGAATCAATAGTTTCGTTAATAAAATAGGTATTTGTTTCCATAAAACTTGGCAAAATAGTGGCATCGCTACTTACTGCATAAGCTCTGATAACAGAGGTTGTAGCTACACTAATTGGTGTGGAAACATAAACATTAGATCCTGTTGTTGGTTCAGAACCATCGGTTGTATAGTAAATGGTTAAGCTATTAGACGGTGTTACACTCAATCCCACTAATTTAGTTCCTGAGTAAAATCCTGCGGGTAAATTCATCACTGGAAGTGGAGCATAGCTTGCATAACCTGTGCTTGAATTTGTTGCATTAGGTGTTGGAGCTGTAAATACATTCCAAGTTGTAGCACCATCTGGCTTGCGGCCTCTTGAATGGGTTGCCTTGGTTCTGCGCATTTGAATAGAGTCTTTTAAAGCACCACCATTAGATAAAACAATCCAATCACCTTGACATTGTGTTAATTTAAAATTAGCGTGTGTGTGCCCAACGGCATCTGCTGGATTTCCTTTTCCGCTGCACCAAATTCTCAAAAAGCCATTAGGCGAAATAGTGATGCCTGAAGGTATAGTATATTTATTTAAATTAGCCGGATTATCGCTTAAACTCCATCCACCAAGGTTTACAGCAGTTGCTGTGGTATTATACAATTCAACCCAATCAGAGTTGTCCCCAGTATTATCTAGTATGCCTCCGCCTGAATTTGATGCAGAATATTCGTTTATTTTAACCTGAGCATTTACGTTGCTCACTAAAAATAAAA
>SYEI01000270.1 GCA_005800865.1 Bacteroidota bacterium
GAAATATTGGAACAAACACCTCGCCTTCCTTTTCTTTAATCACAAGAGATTACCAATCCTTATCAAGCTATAATATATTTTCGATGGCCCCTACTTTTGGTGATTTGGATAGTGATGGAGATATGGATTTAATTGTTGGTGGAACTAATGGAAAAGTGCATTATTTTGAAAATACTGCTGGAGCTGGAAACCCAGCTGTTTTTGGAAATTATGTGGCAAATTATCAAAATATTTTAGGAAACAATTTTGTTTTCCCACAACTGTATGATATTGATCAAAATGGAACTTTAGATTTAGTTTTAGGCTCCACCAACGGAAGATTGACTTATTATAAAAATGTTGGAACAACAACTGCCCCTAATTTTACATTAAAAACAGGTTTTTTGGGTGGAGTAGATGTGAAACAATATGGTTGGACAACTGGATATAGTATGCCGTTTTTATATAATCAAGGAGGCGTAACAAAATTATTAGTTGGTAGCGAAATTGGTAATATTTATTTATACGATAATATTGATGGGAATTTAACAGGAACCTTTAACGAAGTTGATACGGCATTATTTCATGTAAACGAAGGACCACGTTGCGCACCCTTTTTTGAAGATATTACCAATGATGGCTTACGTGATTTGTTTGTAGGAAATTATGCAGGCGGTTTAGCTTTTTTTAATTCAACTAATGTCAATCAAGTGGGAGTGAAGGAGTTGTTTTCTGAAGAAAATGTAACAGTATTTCCTAATCCCGCATCTGATAAAATTACGATTGCTATTAAAGATAACAGCTATCAAGAAATGACTATTAGATGCTATGATGTTTTAGGTAAAGTTGTTTTTGAAAGAAATACGTTTAATAAAATGATTGATATAAATGTCTCTCAATTTAGCAAGGGTGTTTACTTTATTCAATTACAAAGTAAAGATTCAAAGCAATTTAAGGCTGTTATTAAAAAGGTTGTGGTGCAGTAATTGTTATTACTTGCAGTTTTTCTTTGCCATGCTTTTTGCATCTTTGTTTCCTAAACTTTTAGCTTTTTCGAGATCCTCACAAGCCGCAGTTAATTCTTTCATTTCTATTTTGCACAATGCTCTGTTATAAAAGAAATCTCCATCAGAATTATCTAATTCAATGGATTTGGTGAAATCATCAATTGCATTTCCGTAATCTTTAAGCTGATATTTTGCAAGACCTCTATTGTTATATTGATCTTGATTGGTTGCATTTATCTTTATAGCCATATTATAATCTGTTATGGCAGATATATAATCTTCTATGTTGTATTTTGTATTACCTCTGTTATAATAAAAGCTTTCATCAGTTGTATCAAGCTCAATAGCTTTATCATAGTCTAGTAGAGCATAACTGTATTTTCCAACTTCATCCTTTGCCATTGCACGGTTGCAGTAATAGTTGGCAACTGTCGGGTCTACACTTATGGCACTATTAAAATCATCAATAGCCAATTCGTATTCCTTTAATTCGTATTTTGAGAGGCCTCTATTATAAAAATAATCGCCGTCTTCCTTATCTATTAAGATCGCTTTTGAAAAATCTTCTATAGCTTCTTTATAGTCCTTTAGCTCATTTTTTGATAAACCTCTGTTGAAATAATAGTAATCATCTTCATTGTCAATTGAAATAGCTTTTGTGTAATCAACAATGGCTCCCTTAAAATCTTCCTGTTCATGTTTTACAAGGCCTCTATGATTATAGTAATCTCCATCTTTAGGTTCTAGCTCTATCGCTTTTTCAAAATCGACAAGTGCCTCTTTGTAGTTGCCCATTTCATATTTGCCTAATCCTCTGTTACTGTAATATTCTGCAATACCATGATTTAAAAATATAGCAGTATCATAATCAGCAATTGCTCCTGTATAATCTTCTAGTTCAAATTTTGCATCAGCTCTATGGTTGAATAATGTATCATCTTTTGGAGTAAGTTTAATAGCTTTCGAAAAATCTTTTATAGCACCATTATAATCTTCTAGTTCATGTTTTGAGAGTCCTCTGCCTGTATAATAATCAGCCTTGCTAGAATCAAAAGAAATGGCTTTTGTGTAGTCTTCAATGGCTCCTTTATAATCTTCCAAACTATCTTTTTTAATAGCTCTTTTAAAGTAATATTCAACCGGCGTTTGAGCGATGGAAATATTTATAACAAATAGTATATAAATAATAAATGATCTTTTTTTCATATTAAGGTTGGTTTATTTTCGAAATCTCAGCCGCTATTTTATTATAAATAAAAATCAAAGTAAACACACATAATCCCGGAAAAACTACCAACCACCATGCTGAAAAATGATCTCTGGCTTCGTTTAATAAACTTCCCCAACTTACAGTGTTACTTGGAATTCCAATTCCAATAAACGATAAAGACGCTTCAATTAAAACAGCGCCTGCCATTCCAAAAATGATTTGCACTAAAATGATGGGGAATACATTAGGTAAAATATGTTTTCTCATAATCGCAAAATGACTCATGCCAATAGCTTTACAAGATGTGATATAATCTAACTGTTTGATTTTTAAATATTCGGCACGAGTTACGCGAGCAATGGTTGTCCAACTTAAAAAACCAATAATTGAAATTAATAGAGTGTAAGATGGTTTAGTGATGGCTGATAATGCGATGATGAGTAATAACGAAGGAATAGAATTTAATATTTCAATGATTCTCGAAACGATTGCGTCTAAAGGAAAATTTAATATGTTATCTGTTTTTAATGTGATATCAATTTTATTTCCAACTTTCAATAGACCTTTAATAACAACATAAGATAAGTACAATAAAAGAAAGACTCGTAAAATGGCTAAAGCACTGCCATTTGTAAAAGCCGCTGCTAAATTACTCCCTCGCACAACCACACTATAAAAATAAGAAATGAAAATTCCTATTAATAAAAATAGCAATTGAACATACCCAATTTTGATGGTATTATTTTCAAAATAACCTGCGCAAGCTCCTAAAATAATGCCAATGATGGAGGCAATGAGCATCGAAAAAAAACCAACGCTTAAGGATATTTTTGTGCCATGAATAATACCAGACAAAACATCGTTTCCGTTTTGCGTCGTGCCTAACCAATGTCTGAATTTAAATGGTAGTGAAGTTGTTGTGTTATTATTTAAAACAAATTCTTGTGCATCAAATGGACTTTTTCGTGGAGCATTAGCTGCGTCAATCGTATTTGGAGAGTAGGCGCAAGGAGCAAATACACTGAAATCTGTATTTAAAGTTTTCCAGTCATTACCCATATTGTAATTAATGATATCATCTTCAGAAATAATTTGTTGATTTTTTAAAGAAAAAGCAGGAAACAACCATTGCCCTTTGTATTTGCAAATTAAGGGTTTATCGTTTGCTAAAAAGGGTGCTAGCAATGCTATGCAAACAAATATTAAAAATACACGCAAACACAGTTTCAATGCTCGGTTTTTTGAGAGCAGTTTTTTGTAAGATAGATATGTGTTTTTAATGTTCATTTATTTTCTAATTCTCGGATCAACCCAAGCGTATAATATATCGGCTAACAAATAACTAAAAATGGTGAGTACAGATGATAATGTAATAACTGCAATAACAATTGGATAATCTTGCGAAATGATAGCTTTTACGGTTTCTAATCCCATTCCTGGAATTGTAAAAATGCTTTCGATAATGACGGAGCCGCCAATAATGCTAGGAAATACGGAAGAAAAAACGGTAATTAAAGGTAATGCACTATTTTTAAGAGCATGTTTCCAGATGATGTTGTTTTCGCTTAAGCCCTTTGCTCTGGCAGTTTTAATATAATCTAACCCCAATTGTTCATTGATAGAAGTTGCAGTTAATTTTGATATAAATGCCAACGAAGAGTAGGTATAACAAATCATTGGTAAAATCATGTAGGGAAAAGAATCAATAAATTTTGAAAGTAGAGAAGCATTGTCGTCATAACCTTCAATTGGTTTAATTCCCGAAGGCGGAAAGATAGAAAGCACATCAGGATTTGCAAACAGCATCAATAATAAAACACCTACAAAAAATGAGGGCATAGAGTATAATAAAAACAAAGTAACCTGTGTGATTTTACTTGACTTACTTTCAGGCTTTTCTGCCAATTTAATGCCAATAGGAATACTTATCACGTAAGCTAAAAGAATAGAAACAACCGAAAAAAATACCGACCAAATGAGTTTATCTTTTATGATTGATATGACAGGTTCTTTTTTGATATAGGAAATTCCAAAATCGCCGCGAATAATACCTTTTGAATTAGCTCCACCAAACAACCAATGATGATATTGGTTATGATAACCATACCAAATTATTTTTGGGATATAGTTTTTGTAGCCACCATTTTCTTTAAGGTCTTCTTTGATTATTTTGAGTTGTTGTTCATCATAAACTTTATATAAGGTATCAGGCTCAGATAAAGTGGTAATCGAAAAGTAAAATAATGGTAAATCTAAACCTAATTTCTTGCGCCAAAATGTTTTTTGTTCCTCTATATTACCACTAGCTTTCGCGCCGTTACTTAATAAATTTACAGGATCGCCTGGAGAATTAGCTAGTAATATAAATCCAATGATTGTTACTGCAAAAAGAGTAGGAACAAACCAAAGAATTCTTTTTAATACATAGCCTAACATGTATTAATCTTTTAGCTTTAAAGTGTTGAGCAATACGCCCGGATATTCAGTATACACTTCTAAATTATCCCAACGTTTATTGACAATAATTCTTCTTGTTTGGGTGAATAAGAAAATATAAGGTTGCTCATCATACACTAGTTTTTGAAAACGTTTCGATAAAGCAATTCGTTTTTGTTCGTCAACGCTTACATTAATACTATCAATCAATGCATCTGATTGAGGTGTTCCAAATCCTGTAAAATTCAATCCGTTACCTGTCCAAGCTGCTGAACTCCATAATTGCGAAAAATCTTCGGGCGTAGCGCTACTTTGCCAAGCGCCTATGCTCATATCAAATTCGTGACCTGTTACCGAACTAAAAAATCCATTATAATCTAAAGGATTAAGCATGGCGTAGATATTAGCTTTACTCATGCTTTCGGCTAATTGTTTGGCTAAGTCTTCCCAAACTTTAGAGCCTGAAATAAAATTGATTGCGAATTCGAATTTCACTTTTTTACCATCAATTAGTTTATCTAAAATCTGGTCGTTATCGGTATCTGCCCAACCAGCTTGCGTTAAAAGTTTTATGGCTTTTTTTACATTATATTCCACTGGTTTTAAATCGGTATTAAAATCTATTTTATTTGGAGAAATAGGACAAACCACACGCTTGTTGTGATTTTCATACAATGTTTTATTTATTTGCTCGTAAGGCGTTAGTAAAGCCATTGCTTTTCTTACTAACACATCATTAAATAATTTTTGATGCTTTTGTCCATCTGGCTTCATGTTCATAGCCACATATGTATAATTATAAGTATCAGCTAATTTTAAAGTATAGTTTTTAGTGAAGTTTTCGTCATGAGATAATTCGGTAAACGAGGCATAATCAATCATTCCAGATACATCCATGATGCCATTTTTTAATTCTAGTACAGCAGATGCATTATTGGTGTTTAATTTTAAAATAATTTTATCTGCATTTGCTTGGCAATACCAATTTTCCTGGCAATTTTCCGACCAATGATCTTTTTTCTTTTCAAGAGTGATACTCACGCCTTTATCCCATTTAGTAATTTTATAGGGACCAGCACCGCTTAAAAAGTTAGGGTCGGTATAATATTTTGGACTATTAAATTCGTCAGCCCATTGTTTAACGTCAGCTTTTGTTTTTAGGAAAGTAGAATCCGTTAACTGTTCTTCGGTGTATTTTGCAAGCGTTTTCTGTTTGTCATAAAATCCCTCTTGAATAATAGGAAAATCCGTCCAAAACCAGGTGTTTAAAATATAAGGACGCTTCATCACAATGGTGAATTTTTGTTTATTAGTCCCGTCTATTTTAATTTCTTTAATGTTTTCCCAATAGGGTTTTAGCCCTGGGTTGTTGGTGTATAAGCACTTACTTGCCTTTGTAGTAAAGGCAATGTCAGCAGCGGTAATGGGGCTTTTATCATCCCAAGAAAGACCATCTTTTATTTCGTAAGTATAACTCAAGCCATCAGAAGAAACCGCAGGAAGAGCTTTTGCTAAGCAGGGCAACAATTCGCCTGTTTTATAATTAACGCGTAATAAGCTTAAATTGGTGTAAAGATTAATTTCGGCTCTAACGGCTGAGGCTCCGTTAGTTGGGTGCATATCATCAGGTTCGCTTAATAAGTGAACTACTAAGGTGTTATTTTGTGCTTTTTTGCAGCCAATCTGAAAGCAGCAGATTAATAGGATTAGGCAAGAGTAACATAAAAACTTCATGGTACTAAATGTACAAAAACATGGGACAAAAAATATTTTTTTATTGAAGATTTATATATTTTAAAATAAATAGTTACATTTACGCACTCAATTTTTATTATTGAGTGGGAGAGGTGCCTGAGTGGCCGAAAGGACATGTTTGCTAAACATGCGAACGGGAAACTGTTCCGAGGGTTCGAATCCCTCCTTCTCCGCGATAAATGTAAAAAGCGCCCTTGTGA
>SYEI01000271.1 GCA_005800865.1 Bacteroidota bacterium
ATTGACATTGACAACTACATAATGATAATCCTTGCTCGTATATTTTTCTGATATCTCATCAAATACAATTTGTTTTAAATCATCAGCGTTATTGTATCTGAAATAAGCTTCAATCACGACATCATTTGTAAATGTTGGCGCATGTTTTTGTGCATACTTTTTAAACTCATATTTATATCCGTGAGACAAGGCAGAAATATCCGATAACACCGCTGCTCCTGTAGGATAAGAACCTGCTCCTCTTCCTTGTAAAAACTGCTCACCTGAAAATTTACCTTCTACAATCACGCCATTAAACTCGTTATCTACATTATATAAATGATTGTGCTCTTTAATAAAACGCGGTGCCACAAATACACTTACTTTGTCATCTCCTAAACGCTGAATAATAGGCGTTAATTTTATTTTATACCCTTTTTCAGAAGCGTACTTAATATCATTATCATGCAAGGTCGTAATACCTATATTCAATACTTCCTCTTGTTTTATAATTAAACCAAATGCATGTAAAGCAATAATCACTGCTTTAAATTTAGCATCATATCCTTCCACGTCATTTGTTGGATCTGACTCTGCAAAGCCTTTATCTTGAGCTTGCTTCAAAGCATCTGCATACGATAGTTTTTCTGCAATGGTTTTAGTTAAAATATAATTAGTCGTTCCATTAAAAATACCAGATACTTTTTCTAACTCCTCATTGTCAAAATATTCTTCTAATGAGCGAATAATTGGAATACTCCCACAAGCTGATGCTTCATACAATAAAGACACATTATTTTCTTGTTGCAAACGGTATAACTCTTCTAAATGAGTAGCCAATAACTTTTTATTAGCCGTTACCACATGTTTCCCTTTTTTTAAGGCTTCACTCACAATATGAAATGCTTCGTCGGCATCGTCAATTAACTCAACTACCACATCTATTTCAGGATTATTTAAAATCTCCCATTTATCGTATGTAATTAACTCCGCTCCTACCGTACGCGGTTTATTTTTATTTTTGACTGCAATTTTTGCTATGTCAGCCTTGAAGCCCGTACTATTATTTAACACATGATATAGACCTTGTCCCACGCATCCAAATCCGAATAATCCTATTTTTAATTTCTTGCTCATAATTTCTGTTTTATATAGTTACTGTTTGTGTATTTAAGTTTTGTGTTTGATAAAATTGTTTAATATGTTCTGCCAGTTGTTTTGTTTCAATCAAGAATCCATCATGTCCGTATAAAGAATCAATTTCTTTATATACCGAGCTTTTAATTCCTTTTGCTAATAATTGTTGCTCGTTAACAGGAAACAAAACATCTGAAGAAACAGCAATGACTAAAGTAGGAAACTCAATATCATTTAATACAGTTTCTACACTATATGCTCTTTCTCGAGCTACATTGTGAGAATCCATTGCCTCAGATAAACGCACGTATGAATAGGCATTAAAACGTTTTACTAATTTTTCTCCTTGGTAACGTTGGTATGAAGATGCTGCGTGATTATTGATATTATTATTCCCATTATTTTTTTGAGTACTGTTATACGTATTATAATTTCTATAACTTAACAATGCGATACTGCGAGCAGCTTGTAAGCCCTTCTCTCCTCCATTAGTTGTGTTTCCAAAATAAGTTCTATCCGCTTTAATGGCTAAACGTTGCGATTCATTGAAAGCAATTCCCCAAGGAGAATGCTGCGCATTCGTAGCAATCAAAATTAAATTCTCTGTTACTTCAGGAAATTGCAATGCCCATTCTTGTGCTATCTGTCCACCTTGAGAGCCACCAATCAACGTATGAATTTTATCAATACCTAAATGATTTTTTAAAACTTGTAATGTATTAGCCATATCACGAATAGTGATGTGAGGAAAATAACTGAACCAAGGCTCATTTGTATCTGGATTAATGCTTAAAGGACCAGTTGTGCCATAGCAAGAACCTAAGTTATTAGCGCACACAATAAAATAATCTTTAGGATTAAATAAATCGTTTTCGCCAAATAGGCCTGGCCACCAATCAAAAACATCGCTATTAGCTGTTAACGCGTGAGCAACCCAAATCACATTACTCTTATCCGCGTTCAATGAGCCGTAAGTGTGATAGGCGATTTCTAATTGAGGCAATGTTAAACCATTCTCTAATGGAAATCTTTTTTTGTATGTATATGTTGTATGACTCATATTATTTATCTTTTTTAAAACCACATAGACACATAGTGAATAATGATTAAATAAAACTGTAGTAAGTGATAGTAAACAGTAGACTGAAAGCGTCGCTTTCAGCTATGTATCTTATTATTACTTTATTATTCATTTCTTTCTATGTTACTATGTGGTTAAATTCATTTGTCTTGTGAGAGCAACAAAACGAAAACTTAAAAAAAACGTTTCGTTACTCTCATTTTGACTTTCTAACTAATTACTAAAAATGGATTCTGAAAAAATTAAATGTTTGTTTTCTGATGATGTTAAAATATTAACGTCGCTCACCAAACGTTTACTGTGTTCTTGACTTGCATGAGGAAAGGAAACTCCTCCTCTTTGAGAAAAACCAAAAGCCGCTTGTAGTTTCAAAAAGTGACGGTGACGAGCTTCGCCGATTAAGTTAGTTGTAGTTTGTGTAGTTGTTTGAGTATATTTATTTGAGTTCATGATGTTTAATTTTAATTTGTTTGTATTGAAAAAATTTGAGATTGATGAAATTTCTTGAAATAAAGAATACATCAAAATAGCCTCGGATTTGCCAAGGTTAATTTTTCTATAAGATTAAAACGAAAAATAGCCTAGCACATGCACCAACAGCACATACAACAAGCCATCATGAAAATGGTAATGAGAACAGAATTAACTACAGTGTTTGCCTCTAATTGAGCAACTCTTACTTTGTTTTTTGAATTTGTGTGTTTCATTTTCTTTGTTTTTAATTTATTTTTCTCTGCTTTTCATCAGAGTAGGAGTTGGCACCTGTTTTCCAATTTCTCCCGATAGCTATCGGGACGAAACTTTTAGTTGGTTGCCAGTGGGTCAGTGAGCCTATTCTCTCGCCACTTCTTAATAAATTAATACACACATAGGTGGGTAGTAATTCTGTTGCAAATTTAAAGCATTTATTGCATTACTTCCAAATAAAAATGAAAATAATTTAAAATTCGTTGATTTTATTGAGTATTAAGGGGATTATATGTTATATAATAGCACTCAAATTAGCTATAATTTGCATTTCTTTATGAGTTCTTTCCCTAGCTTTTTTTATCACTAAATACATATAAAAAGCACCAAAATAAAACACAAACGTGAGTAACAAAAACACCATAAATCCAAAAGGTTTTAAATCTGTGCGCCCTGATAACTTCAATTTAGTGCATGAACCATTTTCCAAAGATGGCTCTACTTGAATTGAATTTTTTATAAAACAATTATCAAGAAACATTAATCGGATTAAAATAAATTCAGAATCTTTTTTTAGAATATAATCTTGTTTCAATCGATTTTTAAATTTGTATTTTACAAAATTCCAATCCTTACATAAATCGGTTTCAGCTACTGCTGTTACGTTGGCATACAAAAACACACAAATAAAAATTATTAGAGAAAAACCAACGTGGAGTATAAAAAACGCTATCATATAAAGAAATTTAAGATTGTTTTTAAAAAGGATAAACGGGGTTTTAAATCATTATCTTTAACTGAAAAAAAAGTAATTTGACTGCTTCTGGTAGGACACGGTGTCGATTTATTATTTTCCATTAAA
>SYEI01000272.1 GCA_005800865.1 Bacteroidota bacterium
AAAGCGCCTCTATTCATAAATCTGCTTTAGATATATACAAATTATTAGAAGGGAACAGAGAGGCGTTTTTAAAGCACATGAATGCTGATAACTTCAATCATTTATTAACGAATTTCGAAAGGCTTTGCTACGAAAATCCTAAAGAATATAGCACTTCAGGTTACGCACGCGAATATCAGTCGCAATACGATTTGTTGTTATTTTACCTAGAAAGGATTGTGTAAATTCATTTGCTATCACTCATAAAACTAATTATGTTACCTTTGCACTATGAAGTTTGAAGAATACCATATTATACCCGAACTTAAACAGAGTTTAAATGAATTAGGATTTAAGCGTCCAACTGATATTCAGTTTAAAGCTATCCCTAATATTTTAAATGGCGAAGATGTTTTGGCTATTGCGCAAACGGGAACTGGTAAAACAGCAGCTTTTGCTATTCCTATTATTCATTTAATTGAAAAAGCAGGAGTAGGGCAAGGTGTGCAAGCTATTGTGATGGTTCCAACTCACGAGCTAGCGATACAAATTACGGAAGTGTTTGATAAACTAGCTAAATATACAAGCGTTACAACACTTGGTATTTATGGTGGAGTAGATCAAGATCCGCAAATTGAAAAATTACATCAAGGCGTTGATATTGTGATTGCCACACCTGGTCGTGTGTTTGATTTAGTAAATCAAGGTTATTTAAAATTAAGAGAAATTAAAGTATTAGTGTTGGATGAGGCCGATTTAATGTTGGATTTAGGCTTTTATAAGGATATTGAAGACTTAATTAAATATTTGCCACGTCACCGTCAAACTTTGTTCTTTTCAGCAACTATTAATGAAAAGATTAAGAAACTAGCGTATTCAATTGTACGTAATGCGATTCGTATTCAAATATCCCCTAAAGACCCTGTTTCAAAAAATGTGACTCACTCAGTCATGTTTGTGAGCATGGATGACAAACGTTTCTTTTTGGAACGTATCGTGAATGAAAATCCTGAAAGTAGAATATTGGTATTTGTAAGAACAAAAGTACGTGCAGAACGAGTTTATGAAGCCATGAACAGAGTTGGTATTAAAAGCCAAACCATGCACGGTGGTAAAGATCAAGAAAATCGTTTGGAAGTAATGAACGGTTTTAAGAACGGCGACTTTAAATTATTAATTGCTACAGACATTAGTGCACGTGGTGTTGATATTGCTAATGTGGATTATGTGGTGAATTATGATTTACCAGATGTTGCTGAAAATTATGTGCATAGAGTAGGGCGAACAGGTAGAGGAAATAACAAAGGCGTGGCAGTATCGTTTTGTAGCCCAGAAGAAAAGCCTGTGTTAGATGAGATTGAAAGCTTTATGAATAAAAAAGTAACGGTATTATCAGTTGATAAAGCCGATTACAGCGAAACATTAGCTTTAACCGAAGATGTGAATGATAATTGGAAGAAATTAATTGCTGATGCCGAGAAAGAAGATAAAGCATATAAAGGCAAAAAGAAGAAGAAAAAATAAGAAATGAAAGTAGATAAATACATAGGTCACTCAGGTTTTACATCACGCCGTAAGGCATATGAATTAGTGGATGCTAAGCGCGTAACGGTAAACGGTAAGGTTGCAAATTTCAGTACAAAAATTACCGAAGGAGACGTTATATTGATTGATGGAGTAGAACTTAAAAAGAAAGAGTTTATTCCAACCTATATTGTTTACAACAAGCCTAAAGGCATTGAATGTACCTCCGAAAAAATAGAAAACAATATCATTGATGCTATTGGTCATTCGCAAGCTATTTATCCTGTTGGGCGCTTAGATAAAGAGTCGGAAGGATTGATTTTATTGACTAACCATGGTGAGATTATCAATAAAATTGGTAATTCGAAGTTTGAGCATGAAAAAGAATACATTGTTACGCTTAACTTACCAGTAAGAACAGCCTTTTTAAAGGAAATATCAGAAGGAATTGACATTCAAGGTGTCAAAACAAAACCATGTGTGGTTTCAAGAGAACCAAACTCAAAACGGATTTTTAGAATTACCTTAACCCAAGGTTTAAACAGACAGATTCGTCGAATGTGTAACGCCTTTGATTATCAGGTTATTAAGCTTCAACGAATTCGTGTCATGAATATTAAGCTAGATAAGCTAAAAATTGGAGAATGGCGCGATTTAACACAAACGGAGCTAGATGAATTGTTCGCTCAGTTAAACTAGTATTTCACTTATTAATTTTAAAGTTTCACGAGTATTATATACTATTTATAAGAAAATTCTTTAAATTTACTGATGTAAACAATGTCATTTTGAATTGTCTGCATTTAATTTATGGTCATGGAAAAATATTCAATTAACGGTACATCAAATACTCCTGATATTAATTTTGATTTAGAAAAAGGAGAATTAACTATTTCTGGTCGTTCCATTCCTGAAAATTCCATTGAATTTTATAATCCATTATTTGCAGCACTTGATAAATATTTAGCAGATCCAAACCCTAAAAATGCAACTATCTTAAATATTCAATTAGAATATTATAACAGTAGTTCTTCAGCTTGTTTATTAAGTGTGTTTAAAAAGCTTGAAAAATATAATAAAGGC
>SYEI01000273.1 GCA_005800865.1 Bacteroidota bacterium
ACAGATTTTGAAAAAGGATTTATTAGAGCTGAGGTTATTGGTTACAACGACTATGTAACTTATGGTTCAGAAAATGCTTGTAAAGAAGTTGGTAAATTAAGAGTAGAAGGAAAAGAATATGTTGTGGCAGATGGAGATGTGATGCATTTCCGTTTTAATGTTTAATCTAATAATTAAATTTTAACACTATGAACAATCACGAAATCGATTACAAATTATTTGGAGAAGAAATGCAATGTGTGGAGATTGAATTAGATCCACAAGAAGCTGTTATCGCAGAGCCAGGAAGTTTTATGATGATGACCGATGGCGTTCAGATGCAAACGTTGTTTGGGGATGGTAATGAAAGTGGTTTTATGGGTAAATTATTTACGGCAGGTAAGCGTTTATTAACTGGCGAAAATTTATTCATGACTGTTTATACAAATAACTCTCAACAAAAACGTCAGGTAACTTTTGCGGCTCCTTATGCAGGTAAAATTATTCCGATGGATTTAGCGCGCTTAGGAAATAAAATTATTTGTCAGAAAGATAGTTTTTTATGTGCAGCTAAAGGTGTACAAGTGGGCATTGAATTTCAAAAGAAATTAGGAACTGGTTTATTTGGTGGCGAAGGATTCATCATGCAAAAGTTAGAAGGTGATGGAATGGCTTTTGTGCATAGTGGAGGCCATGTAATTGAAAAAGTATTGCAACCAGGCGAAGTTTTAAAAATTGATACAGGTTGTATTGTGGCATTTACGGCAGATGTGAATTACGATATTCAATTTATAGGTGGAATAAAAAACACTCTATTTGGTGGCGAAGGCGTTTTTTACGCAGTGCTTCGTGGCCCAGGAAAAGTATGGATTCAAACATTACCAATTAGCCGTTTAGCTGGTAGAATTTTATCATACGGCAGAGGCGCAAGAAAAGAAGAAGGAAGTATTTTAGGTGGCTTAGGAAATTTATTAGACGGGGATTAAAAAAATAAGTCAAAAGTTAGAAGTTAAAATTTATAAGTAGGTTCTCTTTTAAATTTTGACTTTTAAATTTCAAATTAAAAAGATATGGCAAAAGAAATAGCAAGTTATAACGAAGACAGTATTAAATCCCTCGATTGGAAAGAGCATATTCGTATGCGTCCTGGGATGTATATTGGTAAACTCGGAGATGGTTCCGCTTTTGATGATGGTATTTATGTACTAATCAAAGAGGTAATGGATAACTCCATTGATGAGTTTATGATGGGTGCTGGAAAAAAAATTGAAGTTGCAGTAAAGGATGGTGCTGTTTCTATTCGAGATTATGGTCGTGGTATTCCTTTAGGAAAAGTAGTAGAAGTTGTTTCTAAAATCAACACAGGTGGTAAATACGATAGCGACGCCTTCAAAAAATCAATTGGTTTAAATGGAGTAGGTACAAAAGCAGTAAATGCTTTATCTATTAATTTTAGAGTAACGGCTTTTCGTGATGGTCAATCTAAAACGGCTGATTTTTCTTGTGGTAATTTAGTTAAAGAATCGAAGCTTGAAAAAACAACTGAAGCAAATGGTACTTATGTAGAGTTCAGACCAGATGACACCATCTTTAAAAAATACCATTATGTTCATGAGTATATTGATAAGATGTTATGGAACTATGCGTTCTTAAATACAGGCTTAACTTTATTCTTTAACGGACAAGTTTATAAATCTGATAATGGTTTAAAAGATTTATTAGAAAAAAATATTACTGGCGAAATTTTATATCCTATCGTTCATTTAAAAGGCGATGATATTGAATTAGCAATGACTCACAGTAACGAACACTATTCTGAAGAATATTATTCTTATGTAAATGGTCAGTATACAACGCAAGGAGGAACACATCAAGCAGCATTTAGAGAAGCGGTTGTAAAAACCATTCGTGAGTTTTATAAAAAAGATTTTGATCCAGCAGATGTTCGTAAATCAATTATTGCAGCCATTTCTGTTCGTGTACAAGAGCCAGTGTTTGAATCTCAAACAAAAACAAAATTAGGTTCGCAGGAAGTTGCTCCAGGTGGACAAACCATGCGTTCATTCGTTGGAGATTTTATTAAGCAGCAGTTAGATAATTACTTACATAAAAATCCGGAAACGGCCAGAGCTATTGAAGCTAAGATTGTTGCTAATGAGCGTGAACGTAAAGAATTATCTGGTATTCAAAAATTAGCGCGTGAGCGTGCTAAAAAATCGAACTTACATAATAAGAAATTACGTGATTGCAGAGTGCATTTAGATGAAGTGAAAAACCCTCGTGCACATGAAACTACATTGTTTATTTGTGAGGGTGATTCGGCAAGTGGTTCAATTACTAAAACACGTGATGTTAATACGCAAGCCGTATTTAGTTTAAAAGGTAAGCCATTAAACTCTTTTGGCTTAGGTAAAAAAATTGTTTACGAAAACGAAGAGTTTAACTTATTACAAGCTGCTTTAAATATTGAAGATAGCTTAGAAGATTTAAGATATAACAATGTTGTAATTGCTACCGATGCCGATGTGGACGGGATGCATATCCGTTTGTTATTATTAACCTTCTTCTTACAGTTCTTCCCGGATTTGGTGAAAAATGGTCACGTCTATATTTTACAAACACCTTTATTCCGTGTGCGTAATAAAAAAGAAACAGCCTACTGTTATAGTGATGAAGAACGTAAAGCAGCTATTGCTAAATTAGGACCTAAGCCAGAGATTACGCGATTTAAGGGATTAGGTGAGATTTCGCCTGATGAGTTTAAGCATTTTATCGGAAAAGATATTCGTTTAGAACCAGTATTATTAGATCAACAAGCGTCTATTCAACAATTATTAAGTTACTACATGGGAAAAAACACGCAAGATAGACAAGAGTTTATTATTGAGAATTTACGTGTTGAGGTTGATGCAGAAGAAGAGTTGTTGAAAGCGTAATTAAATAGATGTCAGTCTGAGCGGAATCGAAGACTATTTTTTAAAGAATGAATTAGGAAAATGGAAGAAAATACAAATAACGAACACAACGAATTAGGTACAGTAAAACATGTTTCAGGCATGTTTAAAACCTGGTTTATTGATTATGCCTCTTATGTAATTTTAGAGCGTGCTGTGCCAGCCATGGAAGATGGCTTAAAGCCAGTACAGCGTCGTATTTTACATAGTATGTGGGAATTAGAAGACGGACGTTACAATAAAGTAGCAAACTTAATAGGTAATACCATGAAGTATCACCCACACGGTGATGCAAGTATTGGTGATGCCTTGGTTGCTATTGGACAGAAAGACTTGCTAATTGATATGCAAGGAAACTGGGGTAATATTTTAACAGGAGATAGCGCTGCTGCTCCTCGTTACATTGAAGCTCGTTTATCTAAATTAGGACAAGAAATTATTTTCAATCCTAAAACTACTAATTGGGGAATGAGTTACGATGGTCGTAATAAAGAACCAATTACGTTGCCAGTTAAATTTCCATTAGTATTAGCACACGGTGTAGAAGGTATAGCAGTTGGTTTAGCAACAAAGATTTTACCTCATAACTTTAACGAATTAATCGATGCCTCTATTCAAATTTTACGTGGACGTAAAGCGGTAATATATCCTGATTTTGTTACAGGTGGTATTGCTGATTTTAGCGATTACAAAGATGGATTACGTGGCGGTAAGGTTAAAATTAGAGCTCGTGTTAAAGAATTAAATTCTAAAACATTAATTATTTCTGAAATTCCTTTTGGTACAACAACAGGTACTTTAATTGATTCGATTATTGCGGCTAACGATAAAGGAAAAATTAAGATTAAAAAAGTAGAAGATAATACTTCTGAAAATGTTGAAATTTTAATTCACTTACAGCCTGGAATTTCTCCTGATAAAACAATTGATGCCTTATACGCATTCACTAATTGTGAATTAAGTATCTCGCCAAATGCTTGTATTATTGAGGATAAGAAACCTCGCTTTGTTGGGGTTAGCGAAATTTTAAAAATCTCCACTCAACAAACGTTGGCTTTATTAAAACGTGAGTTAGAAATTGAATTAAGTGAACTTCAAGAAAAATGGCATTTCTCTTCTTTAGAAAAATTATTTATTAAAGAAGAAATGTATATCGATTTTAAGAAATATTCTACAAGAGAAACTTTATATGAATATTTATATGAGCGTTTTAAACCACACCGTAAAAAATTAATTAGAGAAATTACGGACGAAGATTTACAACGTTTAACTCAAATACCAATGATTCGTATTACTCGTTTTGATAGTATCAAAGCTGAGGAGCACATGAAAGAGTTAGATGCTAAAATTGAAACTGTAAAAGGTCATTTAGCGAACTTAGTAGATTATGCGGTTGAGTATTTTAAAAATTTAAAGAAAAAATACGGCGCAGGCAGAGAGCGTAAAACAGAAACGAAAGAGTTAGAAACCATTGTTGCTACTGAAGTAATTATGGCTAACGAGAAG
>SYEI01000274.1 GCA_005800865.1 Bacteroidota bacterium
GACTTTGACTATTTATTAGAAAACATTATAGGTCTTACTATTGATGGCAAAATGCCGAATGGAAAAGCAGGATTAGTTCAAGAATTAGTAACATTGAAGTACTTGGATAGCAAAAGTTATCTTGCCAATATTCCGCAAGGAACACAAAGATTTTTAATGAATGTTGTCGGTCCTATTGGCCGTATGTTTGGATATAGAGCAATTTACAAGAAATATTCGGACATTGAAAAATAAATAACTCTATTACCAATTATTGGCTTCATAGTTACATTATCATGTCCAAAAATTAAAAAAAGATTGGTGAATTAGTTTAACGTTTATTTAAAGTGGCTTTATAGCAAACTCATTTTAAAACAGCTATATTTATTAAACAAAAGCCTTCTTTTAACGTTACTTAATTATGATAGGATTTAGATTTTCTAACTATACAAAACCAAACCAAACGCCCTTTAATAAGCTTTTTGATATTTTCAAACAGTTAATCACTTACACTAGCGGCGATTTTGATGAAGCCATCAATTGGCTAACGGAGTTGGATAAAGAATATAAATTAACTGAGCCTGATTATACCATTAAAGATTTTATTGAGGAATTAAAAGACAAAAACTACATCAAATACGACGCTCCAAATTCGGGAAATGTTATTATTACTTCAAAAACCGAACAAGCCATTAGAGCGCAAGCCTTAGAGAAAATTTTTGGTAAACTAAAAAAAGGAAGTACCGGAAATCACTCTACCAAATATTCGGGACAAGGCGATGAAATGACCAATGATGTGAGGCCTTTTCAGTTTGGAGATTCATTAGAGCAAATTTCGATGCTCGAATCATTTAAAAACGCACAAGTGAATAATGGTATTGCCGATTTTCATATGACAGAAAACGACTTGGCCGTTTCAGAAAAAGAACACAAAAGTCAAACGTCTACCGTTTTAATGATTGACATTTCGCACTCCATGATCTTGTATGGCGAGGATAGAATTACGCCAGCCAAAAATGTGGCGATGGCACTATCTGAATTGATTAAACGAAAATATCCAAAAGACACCCTAGATATTATTGTATTTGGAAACGATGCTTGGCAAATAGAAGTGAAAGATCTCCCCTATTTACAAGTTGGGCCTTACCATACCAACACTGTGGCTGGTTTAGAGTTAGCCATGGATTTACTACGCAGACGAAAAAATGCCAATAAGCAAATATTTATGATTACCGATGGCAAGCCCACTTGCTTGAAAGAAAACGGAAGCTATTATAAAAACAGCAATGGTTTAGATACCAAAATCGTGAATAAATGTTTAACCTTGGCGCAAAGCTGCCGAAGATTAAAAATACCAGTGACTACTTTTATGGTGGCCAACGACCCCTATTTACAAAACTTTGTACACGATTTTACAGAAGCCAATAACGGCAAGGCTTTTTACACCTCCTTGCAAGGTTTAGGCGAATTTATTTTTGAGGATTTTGAACGCAATAAAAAAAGAAATTTTAAATAACACTCATTCATATTATGACACCAACTATCAGCACATTAGGAGAATTAAAAAAAGCAGGATACATCAGTAAATCTATTAAAGATGAATTACGTGATAATTTAATTTTAAAAATTAAACAAAAAGAAAATGTCTTTAAAGGTATTGTAGGTTATGAAGACACGGTAATTCCCGAAATAGAACGCGCTATTTTATCTCGCCATAATATGAATTTATTAGGATTAAGAGGTCAAGCTAAAACGCGTATAGCACGACAAATTGTTGAGCTCTTGGATGAATACACGCCTTACGTTGCAGGAAGCGAATTAAATGATAATCCTTTAAATCCAATATCAAATTCAAGCAAACAATTAATTGCAGAACTGGGCGACAAAACACCCACTGCTTGGTTGCATCGCTCAGAACGTTATGTCGAAAAACTAGCAACACCAGATGTTTCTATTTCTGATTTAATTGGTGATGTAGATCCTATTAAAGCGGCCAATTTAAAATTGAGTTATGCTGATGAACGTGTGATTCATTATGGCATTATTCCTAGAAGCAACCGTTGTATTTTTGTGATTAACGAATTGCCCGATTTGCAAGCACGTATTCAAGTAGCTTTATTTAATATTTTACAAGAAGGAGATATTCAAATTAGAGGATTTAAATTACGAATTCCTTTAGATATTGAATTTATATTTACAGCTAATCCTGAAGATTACACCAACAGAGGAAGTATTGTAACTCCTTTAAAAGATAGAATTGGAAGTCAGATTTTAACGCACTATCCAAAAAGCATTGAACTATCCAAACAAATTACTGCTCAAGAAGCCAAATTAAGTGTGGCTCAAAAACAACATATTGAAGTCAGTGATTTAATTGCTACTTTAATTGAACGTGTTGCCTTTGAAGCGAGAGAAAGTGAATACGTGGATTCTAAAAGCGGCGTTTCGGCTCGTTTAACTATTTCGGCTTATGAAAATTTAGTGAGTACTGCCGAAAGAAGAATGCTCATGAACAACGAAGAAAAAACGGTTGCCCGAATTAGTGATTTAATTGGAATTATACCTGCTGTAAATGGTAAAATAGAATTAGTGTACGAAGGCGAGCAAGAAGGCGCAGGCATTGTAGCTCATAATTTACTAGGCAAGGCAATCAGAAATGAATTTACAAACTTGTTTCCTGATCCAGCAAAATTAAAGAAAAGAAAAGAGCCTAGTCCGTATCAATACATTATCAATTGGTTTGGAGAAGGCAATATGATTGATTTAATGCTTTCTGAAAACGACAAAACGTATAAAAAAAGCTTAGAAAGTATTCCGAGTTTAGCAGATTTAGTAGATACCTACACCGAAAAATTAACTAAAAATCAAAAGTTAACGATGATGGAATTTGTGCTATTTGGATTAGCGGAACATTCGTTAATAGGAAAAAATAATTTGGAAAGAGGTGTTCAGTTTAAAGATATTTTAGGCTCCATGTTTTCTGAAAAAGATTTTTTTGGAGATGAGAATGCTTGATAGGTAGCTATTTATGTGGTATAAAATCTAATTAAATAAATTCTCTTATAAACAGCAACCTCTTTTCCTAAAAGGAATATTTTGTTATTTTTAAGTAATTTTAATTATGAGAGAAGAAGACAAACTTATATTTGGAGGAATAATTACAGTAGTATCGTGTATTATCTTCACTATTATTTCAACCATTTTAATTGAAAAGAAATTACCAACTAAAAAAGCCAAATTATTAAGCTATTTAGGTATCTTTTTATTAGGTATTATATTATTGCTAATTTGGCCATTTCCAGGCGAAGATGAAAAATTCATCATAACTCCACCTACCTTAATTGGCGCATCCTTGGCTGCGTTTACTTCTGCAGCATTTTTAGTAACTTCATTTATTAATTATGAACTAAAACTGGCTCAATCCATGACAGCGGATGCTATTTTAATGGGTAAAGCTATTCAATTAACCACACAAGGTATCCCAGAAGATAAAAAAACACCCTTCCACAAATTATATTTTTATTATACGGGACTCATTAATAATACTTGGGCTGTTTCGCACTTTGAAAAAAGTGAAGAAATTCGCTCAACTAAAACAATTGCTGAACAAAAAAAGAACCCTAATGCTAGACGTTCTAGAACATTTCTTATTTACAAAATAAAACTAAACCATAATACAGAAACAAATATTGAAATTGTTTCGAAAAAAAGTGAGAATGATTATGGTTATACTAAGCAAGGTTATCAAAAACTCAACCCTTTATTTTCTGATTTAAACGAACACATTGTTATTTACTATAAATCGGGCGAAGAAAATATGCTCTCTAAATTAGAGAATCCATTATTCAGAAAA
>SYEI01000275.1 GCA_005800865.1 Bacteroidota bacterium
CAGGTAAAAAGAAATATTGAACGTTTTCCGGAAGATTTTATGTTTGAATTAACAGAACTAGAATATGAAAACTTGAGGTGCCAATTTGGCGCCTCAAGTTGGGGAGGTGCAAGATATTTGCCAATAGTATTTACAGAACAAGGCGTAGCAATGCTTTCAAGTGTTTTAAATAGTAAAATTGCTATTGCTGTAAATATTCAAATTATGCGAATTTTTACAAAAGTGAGGCAAATGTTAACTGATAATACAGAGCTTCGTTTAGATATTGAGAAAAAAAAAATTAGACAATCAAGATAAAAACATGGAGATTGTCTTTAGGTATTTAGACGAACTTATCGAAAAGAAAGAGAACACGAAGCCAAGAACTAAGATTGGGTATAAAATATCGAAATAGAAACGATTATCTCACTCATAAATCCAAATCAAAGTTGGCTTTTTGGTTTTTAGTAATAACCCATCGATTGTTTTCATTAATCCATTTGCGAGAACAGGGCAGCCCTGACTCCATCCCATGGTTAAGTGATTAGGAAATAACTCTGTTTCCGAAACATAGCTGTAAGAATGTAATACTACTTGTCGTTTAAAGGCATTTGAATTTGTGCTTTCTAAACCATGCATTTTGTAATGAATATTAATTCCCCAATTGCTATACGCACGTTTGCCTATTTTATATTTACCAAGCGAGCTGCAATTGCTCCCCACTTCATTACTATAAATTGGTTTTTCGGTGGTACTATTTTTACCAATACCATGACACGCTAAACCTGATTGAACGACAGTGTTGGTTTTAAAATTGTAAATAAAAAAACGATTTTTGCCCGAATGGATTGATAAATCCACTAAAAAACAATACTCTGTATTCATATTGTTTTTCTTGCAAAAAGCTTGGGCTTCCGTTGCCTTTTTTAAAAGTTTATTATTTAGCTGGCCAAAGCTAAAGGTACTTAGTAAAATGAAAATATGTAAAATTAATGGCTTCAATGCAAGCTAAAATTACACACTTATTTTTGAATTTAACTGGCTAGCAATTCGCTGTTTGTATAGTTTTAAGATAATTTATAATTTCTTGTTTGAGGTGATTCTTTATTTAATAGCTAGTCTTAACAACCCCCGCTATTGGTATTCTTAATATATTTAATAATGTCGGCTTTTGTGGTTACATAATTAGTATTGCCGCCAAGCGAATAGCCAAACTGAGAATAATAATGATCGAACCATAAGTCAACAATTTTATCATTTTGGAATTTTATCATTATATTATTTTGTGTTTTTTTAATTCCACCAATATAATAAGAAATGAGTGCCATATTTTTTCCAATACCACAATAAATTAATTGTCTCGGTGGAAAAGGCTTCGCTACTGAAGAGGTGGCATGTACAATGGCTTTTTTTTCGTTATTAAAACCATTTACCCAGCCGCCTTCCTGCCATGCTTCATCTGGATTTGCCATGTCAAATGTTTGGTTAGTTGAAATACCATCTAAAAATCTTTTGATAAAATAAGGAATCTCTTCTACTGTTTTTTTATCAACGAGTGTTTCAGCTTCCAGCGTAGCAATTAATTTTTCTTTAATTCCATTATTGATAGCAATATTCGTATCAATTTTATAATTGCCATCAATGATTGAAACGCTTGTAATTTCTAATAAAGTATTTTTAGCTTCTGTTGTGCTCTTATCATAAGCAATGAAAGACATGACACATATAACTAAAGCTAAAACAAAAGTTCCAACTACTATTTTCGGATAACGTTTTGGGATTGTTTTCATGTTTTTTATTGTTTATCAACCAACAACCTTTTGTATTTCTGATACCGTTAAAAAATGGAAGTTTTTAAATAAAGAACCTCCACAACCTCCTGTTAAATAACGATAACCTACTACGGTATCTTTAGCAGTTTGCACTATTTGAATAACTACTACGGTTTCGTATTGCTTAGTACGATTACTATAAATACTTGCTAAACGTGGTAAGGTCATGTTATAAACTTTAACGGCCTTGTTTGCTTCTCCACCATAATGATGAATCGACATGCCATTATGTGTTTCTTCATAAGTTGGAAGTCTTCCGTTAACAACAGAAATCTTATCCCAGGTTTTTATACTAATTGGAGGAAAGTTTAATTCATCCGGACAATCAAACGTTGTGAAGATATCGTTACCTGCACTTATGCCTTTGGTGTCTGAATATACAACATGGTTTAAATCGTAAACAGGTTTAACTTCTGTTGTATTGGTTTTAGCATCAACCTTAGTTGTATCTGTTGTTTTTTCATTTGCAATTGCTTTGTCGCACGATTGTAATGACAATAAACCTAAGATAATAAATAAAAATAAAGTAGATGGGTGCATCATTGAAACTATTTTATTTTAACAGCCTTTATTATAAGAGTTAGTAACGAAATTTTTATAGGTCGAATTTAAATCGTTTCGATAGTTTTTATACTTAATAAAATAAGGATGAATAAAATTAGGCTGTGTAGTTTTTAAAGTTTCAGTAGTTTGATTTGCAGGGCTTAATTTTTTTGCACATTCTTTTTTGCAACTTCCCATTAACAGTGATAAGGTAACCAAGTATAAAATAGATAATTTCATTAGATTAAATTTTAAATTTCCGAAAATCCATGTTGTATCAATAGTTCTGAGTATTTAACAACATGGATCATTCGTGTTTGTTTAATTACTAGCAAAATTACCTATTATTTTCCCAGTATTCTGTTAGCAACTAGTTATTGGCTTGTTAACGACTTGTTAACGTGCCACAATACATAAAGGAAAATCCCTAATTTTGAGCTACCCATGAAATTGAATCGAAATTATCTGTTTATAGGAATATCTTCCTTGGCTCTCATTATCGTGCTGATTATCCAGGTAAATTGGATATACGAAACAGCTACTGTTAAAGAAAACATATTTAACGAAAAGGCTAATATGGTACTTTCTAAAACGGCCGATGCATTGGCTAAAGATACCACTACGGTTAAAAATTTAGAGCTATGTGTTGGTGTAAACGAAAAACGAAAAATTGATTCTCTCTTCAATTATTATATGAAGGCATACAACATTCAAATAGCCTATTCGTTTTCGGTTAAACCTTTTACACCTACTTTTAAAAACGACCTTACTTTTCAAAACGAACTAAAGATGAATCAACAGGGTTGTTACCAAGCCTGTGTAACAGAAGCAGCGCCTGCCGACAAAAAAGGCCTTTTATCAAAAAATGGCATTGACCTCAAATTGGTTTTCCCTGAAAAAGATGAATTTATTATGGCAGAAATGGGTATTCCATTTATTAGTTCTGTTATATTGATTTTAATTGTACTCATTACATTTTGGCAAACGGTTATGTCGCTCATCAAAGAGAAACGTATTTCGCAACATACCACCGATTTTTTAAATAACATGACGCATGAATTTAAAACACCTTTAACTAACATTGCTTTAGCCAGCAAGATGATGATGAAGGATGCAAATATTCATCAGGAAGAGAAAATCAGGCATTACTCAAGCATTATATTAGATGAAAATGAAAAGTTGAGGTTGCAGGTAGAACAAATATTAAGCATGAGCGCTTTGGAAAGGGGTGAAGTCCCATTACGAAAAACAGAACTCGATATTCATCAATTGATACAAGATTGTTTAAAATGTATGAGTGTGCAAATAGAACATCAGCATTGTTTAGTAACTACTCATTTGGAAGCAAAACATGTTGTGATTAATGGAGATAAAACTCATTTAGCGAATGCGCTGTGTAATCTCATTGACAATGCACTAAAGTATTCCAATCATGAACCCGAACTATTAATTCAAACCTCTAATAAGCAAGATGAATTGATTATTAGTGTTTGCGACAATGGCATAGGAATAGAACAGGAGTATCAAAAAAAGGTTTTCGAAAAATTTTTCCGTGTGCCAACTGGCGATATAC
>SYEI01000276.1 GCA_005800865.1 Bacteroidota bacterium
AGCACGTTGTACTTTCTTTATCATCTAACAAAACTTTATAAATAGGCATGTGTGGCAGAAACTTGGTACGTGGTATCCACTGATCTAATTCTGTTATTACATCAATTGTTTTTACTTTTTTTGTATTACCAAAATAACTATTTACAAGATCTTTTAATTCATGTTCTTGTATTGGAGTAACGTACTTTCCTGTGTAAGCGTCTAAACAAATAATTTTCCCTTCTGTGTTTACAATATTTATAATAGTTTTTTTAAGTAGCTGATACATGCAAATTTCGGAGCATGAATCTAAATGTTTATATTCCCATTTGTTTATAGCTGATAATTTTATTGTGCTATCATAACTAATATTTGTGCGCATTTTTAAATACTCTGTTTTCGATACAGAGGGAAACTCTTTGTACATCATAACAAATCCAGTTGCACACCACATAAAAAAAAGTAGAGATAGAAAAAATCCAAACAAGCGGTGAATATTACGCACCGCTTGAATTATTTTTTGTTTTTTTATTTTAACAAGTTCCACTATTAAAATGCGGCTTTAAATGTTAACATAAAGTTTCTGTTCATCCCAACAAAAAATTGATTGGCAAAAATCGCATCTCTGTAATAAAACTGATCAGTAATATTATTTACATTAAAACGTAATTCATACTTACTAAACTTATACCATATTGCGGCGTCTACAAGCGAGTATGCTGGTAGTTTATAGGTATTACTGGCATTAGTGTAGTTATCAGAAGTGTAGCTTACGCCAGCTCCTACCCCTAAGCCTTTAAAAATACTTTTGGCTACATCATACGTTACCCAAGAGTGTACTAAATGCTCCGGTGCAAATGCTAGCTTTTTTCCAACATTCGGATTTTCAAAATTATCATCTTTGTTTTTTTCAACACGTGTATTAGCGTTTGAATAACCTGCTGTTATGCAAAATTGGCTTGTAATATTAGCTTGTAAGTCAACTTCAAATCCTTTAGACGTTCCTGTTCCAATATTTTTATATATCCCACCCGCAAAACTTTGTAATATATTAGTTCTTGCTAGTGTAAAGGCAGATACGTTTATAGATATAAATTCTTTGTAAGCATATCTTACTCCTAGCTCACCTTGATAACCAGTTTCAGGGTCAAACATAGTGCCATCTGCGGCTACGGTTCGGGTAGGTTTAAAATAGGTATTGTAAGATGAGTAAATAGATAAATTTTTAATAGGTTCATAAACTAAACCTGCTCTGTAAGTAGGGTTAGTTATATTTAATTTACTTACCGTACCTTCTACGGTAACATTTCTATCTTTATCTACAGTATTTGTATAATAATCTCCATTAAAAACATCTACTCTAACTGCAACCAAGGCTTTTAATTTTTCAGAAATATTAATCCAATTTTGAGCAAATATTCCATGCGAAGTTTCCATTCTTGCTTGGTAACGATTATCCTCAATACTCATTGCTCCTTGATTTAAAACAGGATTTGCAACAGAAATTTTAGCATTTTTACCTGCGCCAGATATTACGCCTCTGTATGTTTTTCTATCTAACATATTAAAAGAGTAGCCTAACACAAATTTATTTTCAATTTTTCCGATTTTATAAGTTCCATTTAAGTCTAATTGATTTTGAAATGGTTTTGTTTGATGATTAAAGTAAAAAGGGAATGAGCGAGTTAATGAATCTTTTGTGGCGTTAAGAGTTAACTCTTCAGTAGAAAAATAATTTATATCATCAACAAAATACGAAGCCGTATTACTAATACCCCAGTTTTCAGAAATGCGATATTGATATTTTAATTGCATATCAACACGCTTATTTTTTAAATAATCTTGAGGGTCATTGTAGCGTGTTAATGGGTTCATTCCTTTAACAAGCGAACCATCTTGTTCTACTGGCAATCCAGTATCGGTAGCGTAAAAATCATCATTTGCTTGAACGGATATTTGGATGGTATGTTTTTTATGAGGAACATATTTTAAAGCGAAATATCCATTTGTATAGGAATTTCCAAAATTCCTAAATCCTTGAGATTGCCCCACACCAAAATCCGTTCTAAATGAAAGCTTGCTATTAATTGCACCGCCAGCACCGGCTGATATATTTCGTGTATTATACGAGCTATATGATGCCATAAAATCTGCTTTAAAAATACTTGTAGGTTGTTTCCTTCTAATGTTGATTATACCTCCTAGTGCCGAGTGTCCAAATAAAACGGAAGATGGCCCTTTTAAAACATCTATACCTTCTACAGCAGCTAGGTTAGTTGAAGGCGCACTTTGCGAAATATTATGGCGCTCATCTCTCACACCATCTACTAAGAGTACAAATTGCTCCATACCTCTAATGTGGAAGTGTTGAAACCCACCGTAAGTGTTGCGAGATCTCACTCCAGTTACATTTTTCATGGCATCTTCTAAAGCAATACCTCCTCTTTGATCTATTAATTTTTTATCAATACTGTGAATTGTAACTGGTAAGTCTTTTAAATCAACATCAATTTTATTTAAAGATTTCATTTCTTCAACTTTTTTATTTGTAGAAATTGTAACCTCATCTAAATTTATTGAGTCTTTTGTTTGACCAAAGGTATTGGTGTAAATCGCACCAATTAAAACAAGAAGTGATATTTTTTTTAATGTATTATGTTGTGTCATTTTAAATAATATTATAGTAGCCGTATCAAATGAATGATACAACAATTTTGTTTGTAATAAGTGAATTTTAGAAAAAAGAAAAAATTAATTTCTTTGAGTTAATTTAGAAATAAGAAAGGTGGCCCTCTTAATTTATAATTAAAATTATTGGATAGGGGAATTGAATTGTTAATCCTAAAAAAAGATAAAACTGCATATAAAAACAAAATTGTATTTAATAAAAAAACTTCGTTAACTAAAGCGGGTAAATAGTGGTCATTATCACAAATAAAACAATCTGAATGTTCGTGAGATACTTTAACGGTTAAAGAATTTTCTATGTTACTTTCAACAAATTCATTTTTATGTGCAAATACTTTGTGGAAAGGTATTACAACTAATTGAAATAGCAGGGTGGCTATTAAAAATAAAGAAAAGTATGTTGTTTTTTTAGTCAATGTTTGTTAAGTCTTAAATCTATCTATTGTTAGAGTTTTAATTTACTCTGCGTTAAGTGCTTTTAAAAGTATAGTTGCCGCAATGCCAAATCCTGCGCCCGAAACAAATAAATTCCATTTAAAATGTTCGCCTTTAATTATATTTGTATAAAGCCATAAAGCAAGTGTAAAAATTAGTACAATAAATAATTGCCCAACTTCAATGCCAATGTTAAATGCACATAATGGCATAATAATACTCCCGCCAAACATCATAAATTTAAAATTACTGGCAAACGCTAATCCATGTATCAACCCAAAAACAAGGGCAATGCCGTATTTTATTTTAGCATCAGAAAATTTACTTTGCTTATCATAATTAATAATATTTGCTATGGCTGTTATCATAATAGTGATAGGAATTAGCATATCTATTAATTTAGAATTTGCAGGAATAATATCTAATGCACTTAAAATAAGCGTTCCGCTATGCCCAATGGTAAAGGCTGTAATAATTACTAATATTTGTTTCCATTGATTTAGCTTAAATGCCGCACAAAGTGTCATTACAAATAATAAATGGTCATAAGCATTAATATCAACTATATGATTCCAACCATTAACAAAAAAAGAACTTAAATTATTCATACGGTCTTATGTTAAAAATTATAAGGGATAGCATAATTATTTACAACGGCTTCATGATTATCTTCTGCAATAAAAGGAGGTATGCGCACTGTTATTCTGTTAGACTGCATGTATCCAAACTCTTCAAAAAAGAGTGTGTTTTCAATCAGTAATTTATCTCCTTTTTTAATCTTTAACTTGTTCTCTACAAACTTTATTGTGATAACATTGTACTCTTTTAAAACCTCAGATGCTTTAAACTTTAAGGGTAAAATTTTTCCGTTAACAGTAATGTTAAAATGTTTTTCAAAGTAATCTTCAATTCCTGTTTTATCTTCTTTAGTTAAATCAGATAGGTTGATATTTTTAGTCAAGGTTTTATTAATGCTTTTTTCAAAGTCATCCATAAAAATTTTACATTCTGTTTTTAAACTTGTAGAATTAAGATCGTACTCTATTAGCGAGGCAGTAAGTTTAATAGGATGCTTAAAAGATGTAGCAAATATTACAACACCTAACAGTAAAAGAGTTTTATAAAATTTAGTTTTCATTTTTATTGGGTTTAATTATTTACAAGGCATTTGGGTCGCTAGTTTATTTACAGTAGCTTCGATTATAAAGGGATTGGTAATACTTGGAGCATAAACTATAGATACTTGTTTTGTATTCAAATTAAGTATACTTTGTTTTACACCTTTTTCTTTATACAAACCATCTTCAATAACTTTTTGACAATTTTCACAAGATGCCGCAGGGATATTTATTACAAGCAAAGAATCATTACTACCTTTTACTAAAACTCTTTCTTCTTTTGCTATTTGATTACAAGAGCTAACTGCAAAAATTATAGCGCCTATTATTACTATTTTTTTCATTTTTTTATTATTATGCTGGCGATTCCATAATAACAAACTCTCCGTGCGATGTGCCTATCGCTAATTGTTTATCATCGTTTGACCAACATAGTTTACTTATTGTGTTTTTCAATTTAACACCTGTTATTAAATTTTCGCTAATTGCAACATCATAAAAATGTACAAAGCCCATATCATCTCCCGATGCTAAAAAGCTACTTTTATTTTGAAATTTAGCTTGTGTTATTTTTCCTAAATGCCCGCCGAGCGTTTGTGGCATCTGACCTTGCGGCGCAACACCTGCAAATTTCCATACGATTAATTCATCCCAACAGTTTGTTAAGAAAAAGACAGAGTCAAAAGTCCAGTCCAATAGTTTAACTTTTCCTTTATAACCATTCATTTCAAAATCAGAACCAATATTATAAGGTAACGGAAAAAAATGCACTCTCGAATCCTGAGTACCGCAACCTATAAATTTGCCATCAGGGCTCCACGATAAAGAGTGCATAGAATTTTTCCACTCCAAAAACTCTATTGGTTCATCTTGCTCAATTTCAAATAAACGCACACCACCATAGCAGGCTGTGGCAAATGCCTTGCTATTACTATTCCACTCAATGCCAGAAACAGTACTTTCATGCCCATCAAATTCTTGAATATTCTTTCCATCATTATTAAAAACAGTTAATGTGTTTCCAGAACTTACAGCAAAATAGTTTCCATCTGGCGACCAAACCGCTTGCACTACCCATAGGCTATCTGATTTAATTTCTTTAATAAGAGACGCTGATTTTATGTCCCAAAGCTTGATAAACCCATCTTGCCCTGTTGTTACTGCTTTATTTTCGGTAGGTGATACAGCTAAACACATTAAGCCATTTTGATGCGCTTTTGCTTCAAATATCTTTAAATGGTATGATGAATTATAACACGTTAATATACCACACGAAGATGCCACAAGAATATACTCGTTTGTATAACTCCACCCAATACCAATTACATAATCATTAAGTTGGGTTCGCCACAATTCATATTCGTTTTTCGATTCGGCTATTTTATTTATTTCCAAGTGATTTACCATTTATGCCGGATTTAATGATTTTTTGGCTATGCAACTTTTGTATCCACTCAATAATTCTTCTCGGTTTAGATTTTTGCCAATAAAAATAAGTTGATTTCTTCTTCTCTCGCCAGGTTTCCACATTCTATCAGCTTTACCATCAAATAGCATGTGTACTCCCTGAAACACAAAACGCTCATCGTTACCTGCAATATTCATAACACCCTTCATACGGTAAATATCTGTACCCTTATTTTGCAACAAATAAGATATCCATTCGTTTACTTTTTGAATACTCAATTCGTTTTCATCTTCAATACCAACTGACGATACCAAATCATCATGTTCATGACTGTGTTCAAACTCCTCAAATAATATAGGAGAAATTTGAGTTAATCTTTCATATTTCAAATTTTGCAAGTCTTCTTTTAAAACAACTTTATGTGCGTTTACATTTAATAATTCTTTATTATTTTCTTTATACTCCGATTTAATTTTAAGATTAAACTCATCAGGGCCATGTTGCGTAAATACAGCATAAATGCCGGGTTTATTTGGTCTAAAGTAAAAATTTTGCAAATTAGTATCAATTAGCAATCTATTTAGAGTGTGATTCGTATTTATAAACTTATCTGCCTTAACCTCTTTTGGGTGCTCCGAAAATAACTTAATAGCTTGCTTTTTGGCCTTAGCTATTTCGGTAACACTTGCGTCATTTAATTTTATAAACCCGATATCAAAAGAAGGATCAGGGCCTTCAGTCATTTCAATTTGATATTCATTATCAGCTAAATTATATAAGCCCATCCATTCATAAGGATACTCTTCTGTTGAAAAGGAAGGATTTATTTCAATTTTTGCATCTAAGTCAAAAGCTTTTATATCAAGTATGTTTTCAAGATTAATTTCAGCATTTTTAGTTTTATGTATTTTAGCATTGGCATTCATTGAGCGTATGCGTTTTTCAAGTATTACTAACTCCTCGGCAGTTACTAAATCTGTTTTATTTAAAAGAATAACATCGGCAAAAGCAATTTGCTCCTTACATTCCTCACTATCATCAATATGCAACCAAACGTGTTTGGCATCTACAATGGTAACAATGGCATCAAGGCTGTATGTTTCTTTTATATCATCATCTACCCAAAAAGTTTGCGCCACAGGGGCAGGGTTTGCCATGCCTGTTGTTTCTACTATAATGTAATCGAGTTTATCTTTACGTTTCATTAATTGATCAAGTATGCGAATTAAATCTCCACGAACCGTGCAACAAATACATCCATTATTCATTTCAAAAATTTCTTCATCAGCTCCAATAACCAATTCGTTATCAACTCCAACTTCGCCAAATTCGTTTTCGATTACAGCTATTTTTTTACCATGATTTTCACTCAAAATTCTGTTAAGTAAAGTTGTTTTTCCAGACCCTAAAAATCCTGTAAGCACAGTTACTGGGATTGTTGTTTTATTTTCCATATTATTTATATTTTATTTAGCATTAGGTATTGCATCACTATTAATTATTGTATCTCCTTCTTTATACAAAAAGTTGGCCTCAACTAATTTTCCATTTAATATATGGTCATATACTATTTTCTTTGCATCTTCTTTTGTAACGCATTTATACCAAATACATTCGGGCTGAATAAAAACCACTGCTGCATCATCGCATCTGCCAATACATTTTGTTCTTACTGTGTGTATTTCTTTAAATAATCCTTGGTCTCTAATTTCTTTTCTAAGTGTTAAAATCATTTCCTCTGCTCCCGCTTTATTGCAACAACTGCCATTACACATAAATAGTGTATGCTTTACTTTTGTTATATCTTTTACCGACATTATGTTACTGTTGTTTTAATATTTTTAAATAGAGTTACAACATAAATTGATACTACAAATGCTATAAAAATTAAACCAACTAAAGTGTTTGCATAATAGCCTAGTTGAACAATTGGGAAAAAAGTAATCGTAATTTTGTACAAGGCAATAGTAAACGACATAATAACAATTGACCATCCTATCCATTTACGATAGTTGGTTATTAAACTTTGGTTTGTTTTTTTGTTTAAGATGCTATATAAAACTCTACCATCTATTGTATCTATCACTATCATTCCGGCAGAGAAAACCAATCCCATAATTACTGAGGCTAAAATCCCTCCTCTAAGAGAAGCGGCATAACCCCAAGCAGCTGCTTGTGAAGCTGTGTCAAAAACGGTAGCAAATAACATGCCTATTAGTATTATAGATAATGGGTTAGTACTATTTTTTAGTTTATTAGGAAGTAGTTTTGTTCGCCACCCTACTATTTTATGAGGCTCTTTAATTAATAAACTTTTTAAGTTCAAAAATCCGAGTAATAATAATAATGCAATGGGAATCCATTCTGCTATAGCCATTAGCCAAATTGGAATATCGAGCTTACCTGAAATTAACGCTACTAATACCGAGATAATTGTAACTACTAAGCCGTGCCCAATTGCAAACAATGTTCCTACCCATTTTGCAATTGGAGAATTTAAACTTGCGTGTCTCATAGTCATCCCATCAATAATGGCAATATGGTCGGGATCTATACCATGCCTAATCCCTAGTGACAGCATTAACAAAACCCCAGAAAAGTTAAGAGAAAAAGGAGTTATATTTTCCATTACTAATAGTTTAGTGCAAATTTAACGAATTATTTTAATAATGCAACTATGTTGCATTTAGTAGCGAAACAATTTTTATGAGGCCAAGGGTGGAATCGAACCACCGTATCACTTTTTAAAGTTTAACTTATCCACTCGGTCACAAAGCCTTTTTTACTCAACATCACAAAAATAGTAATAATTTCAGTAAACGCAATAATGTTGCAATAACACATTTTTGAAATTTGTTAGGTTACTTTTTCTAATTTTGGATATTAACATAAAACCTTAACCTTTAATAAAATGACAATCTTAAAATCAATTTCAGCTGTAGCAATTACAATTGCCTTAGTTTCATGTGGTGGAGCTAATAAAGAATTAGAAAACAAATTAGCCGTTGAGCATCGTAACATGGAAACGGAAGATTCATTAATGGAAATTAGTCATGCAGAATTAGAAACTGCTCATAACACAATGAAAGACGAGCATGGAACGGTTGCTAACGGACAAGATAGCGCCTGCATCGCTATGGAAGCTAATCATGATAAATTAATTGCAGAACATGATGCTATTTTAGAAAAGCATAAAGCTTTAGTAGCTACCCATAGTGAACTTGAGAAAAAACATGTGAATGGTGAGGCTGATGCTAAAACAGTTGAAGCGGATCATTCAAAAATGGTAGAAGAACATAATGCGATGAAAGCGGAACATGAAAAAATATTAGCTGACCATGAGCAAATGAAAAAGGACCATGAGGAAATGATGAATAGTCACAAGCAAAGCACTAAATAATTAAAAAACCCCTTTAAAATTTCAAGGGGTTTTTATGATAAACTATTTTTGACAGTTATCGCAAGTACCTTCAATGTTTAAATTTAAACGAGATAAAGAAAAATCTTTAGGGAGTTTAATAATTGGCACTTTTACTGTATCTAAACAAACAACATCACCACATTCAGTACAATTAAAATGCACGTGCTCATCATGATGTTCGTGCTCGGTACAATGTTTTTCGTTGCACATCGCATATCTTGCCACGCCGTGAACATCCATTATTTTGTGAATAATACCCTTTTCTTCAAAAGCAGAGAGAATACGATAAAGCGTCACTCTATCTGCTAAATTATTGAATTTTTTTTCGAGTTCAGGTTGAGAAACAGCTTTCTCTACCTTTTGTAAATGTTCTAATACTTTTATCCGAATTTCAGTTTTACGAAATCCCAATTCATCTAATATTTGTGGAGCTTTTTTCATTTTAATAAAGTAAAGATAAAAAAATAAATTGCAACATTGTTGCTATTATAATAAATAGTATATATTTGTTTCATGGTAAGCATATTAAATACTGGAACTGCTTTTGTTTTAGGTGCGATGCATGCATTGGAACCTGGACACGGTAAAACAGCCATGGCTTCTTATACTTTAGGCAATAAAAATGCTAAAAATCATTTGTTTACTCTTGTTTTTAGCATGGCATTCTCGCATACTTTTATGCTTCTAGCTATTGGATTTGTAGTTTCTTATTTGTTTCCTCTTTTTGACTCTGAAAAAGCAGAGCACATTTTGGGTATTATGTCACCATTAATTTTAATGTCTATTGGAGGATATATGCTTTATAAAATCAAAAACAATAAGCATGTATGTTCTTCTAGTTGCACACATCACCATCATAAAAATGCTCCTATAAAAAAATCTATTAATGTAAATAGTTTGCAATTGCATACAGCATCCGTTAATAAGCCTACACATACTCATAAAACAACTGCATTAATTGGAATTTTAAGTGGATTAATACCTTGTCCATCTGCTATCGCAGCCTTTTTTATGGCTGGGCAAACAGGGAGTTTTACCAATTCTTTTGGCTATGTGCTTATTTATGTTTTTGGTTTTGTAATTGTGATGTTTTTATTAGCAATCATTTTTTCTTTTATTGGAAAAAAATTAACACAAAAGCAGCAGAAATTTCCAATTTTTAATAAAATGGATTTAATCAGTGCTTATTTGATTATTGTTGTGGGGATGGGTTACTTTGCATATAATTTATTTTTTCATCATCATTAAAATACCACACGCCTGTTGCGCGCCTTTTGGTGCATCAAGCACACGCGCAAAAAAAGTGCGAAGCACACCTATTTGAAAGGGAAGGAATTTAGCTCTTTTGATTTTTGCAATTGCGTTAGTGTCTATGGAGGGCAAAAAACAAATGTGCTAAATTAGGGATAGCCAAAACGGGTTTTCAAAACCCGAAAAAAGAGGGAGGAAATTAAAAACTAAAAACCGTTTCAACTTCCCTAAACTGTTTCTATGAAACCCTGTTCTTGTCGGCACGTACTTTTTTAGAAACCGAAAAGCTTGTTGTCTACTATAAAATTGTCTTTGGAATTGGCACTGGGCGCATTGAACATAACGTATTGGAGCTTTGCCTAGTACGCTTTGAAACACTCGTCAACCGAATGTTTAAATAAAGATACTAATGTTACTACGCATTTGCAAAGAAAAATAAATAACTTTCCCGAAGGGACAATATTTGCAAATGCTTTGATGTCTGCAAGTATTAGGCAAAGGTGCTGTTATAACTTGTGCGCCCTACACAGTTTGAAAAAACAACTAACAGAAACAAACTATTACTAATAAAAGACTCATGTGTCTAACCGAAACACAATGCCACCTTTTAGCAATTTGAAAAATTGCCAGAGCGTTGGTGAACTATACAAGCTTTTTTGCAAAATTTGGATTGCAGGGCTGGTTTGTGCGTTTTGCAAATGGGCTTGGATAGTTTGCGGGGACGTCCTAAGTTAAGTAGATTGCAAGAACTGACGAATAGTTTACAAGAACAGAGAACACGAAAGCAAGTACAAACGAGGCGGAAGCAAGAACAGGATTTACAGTCTGAAATATTGTCACAAAGATTTGCAAAATAACCTATAAACACAGGTCTACAGAAAAATAGCCGACAAGTACAAGCAAATAGCTTGTTAAAATATATAACACGATTGTTAAAACACTCGAATAGTCTAGAAGAAAACTTAAACATCTATGAATTATATACGAGTAGATAGGAAGAACATAAAACATTGACTGACATATTTTCTGATATGAAGTAAATTGTATTGAATGTTTTGCATTTGTCCTTGAATAGATTTGAAGTTGCGGTAAGTAGCTATGGACTTTATGCGTTAGGGATTGACCTGTAAAGCCCACAGTGGAGTGATAACGGAACGAGGACTTGCAAGGGAAAGCCCGCCAACAAATTTTAGTAAAAATTTGTTGGAACGCCCAAAGGGCATAAAAAAATCCAACTTGTTAGGTTGGATTTTTTAGTGATTACTGAGCTGACTTTTTAGGAACAACCCTTGTAAACTTGATAGCGTTTACAGCTTTGTATTGTTGGCTCGATGCACCGTAAACACTTTTCACATAAGCCTTAGCTTGTTTTACTATATCTAATGCGCCTGTGTCTTTAGCATAAAAGAATAGATTACGTTGAATACGAGCATTTTTTAAAGTAGCATAGCTTGTATTAGCCGTATTATTTATAGTGTTTAAATTAGTGAATTGTGTTTGAAGTGTTACAACTTTAAATGCAGTTTCGTTTGGGTTGTAAGTTGCAACACTTTGTAATATCAAAATCATTTTTTGAAAGTGTTGAATTAAATTGTCAAAACTTTGTTGTGAATTTGATATTGTTTTTGCTTCGGGAGTTTCGTTTGGGTCTATTACTTTTTCGGCAGGAGTTGTGTCGGCTATACCTGAATCTGCTTTAGTTAATTTTGAACCCGATGAACGAAATTTGTTTACTTGAAAAGTAAAGTCATCAATGGTTTGTTGTGGTACACCCAAACTTTGTAATGCTCCTAGGATTTGTGTTACTTCTTTACGAAGTGGTTCAAATGCTTGTTCACGAGCGTTGGTAGCGTTTTTCCAATTTGTAAAATTGGTACTTACATCTGATAATTTAGTGTTGGCATTGGTTGCTAATGTGCCTAATGCCGCTAATTTGATTGCATTATTACTTGGATTATAAGTTGCTCCAAAGGTTGCAATAGTTTGATTTAATTTTAACAGGTTCGCTCCATTTTTAATGTGACCTGTTTCATAATAGTTTGACATGATTTCTAATATATATAAGTTAAATTATTTTATCGATGTTCTGCTTTACTTTAAGAAAACGAGCAAGGAAGAGAAAGAGTTCGAGAGTTTAACATGTTTTAGGTGGCATATCTTTTTTGTTTATTGTTTTGGTATAACGAAGTATCGTACCAAATAATACAATGCTATTCTAAAGTTTTGTTAAAGCAAGAAACACACTTTATAAGTGGTTGGTTTTTGGAGATAACTGGTTTGTTTCGACAAGCTCAACAATCGAATGAATGATTGGGTTTAAATAAAATACGCAAATAACAAAACCATGCTGCCGCAGGCTTGTGCCGTGTGTGAGCGGAGCGAGGGGCACAGAATACACAAGGGTTGTTGCGAAAGCAATAACTTTTGTGACCTTATTGTAAGTGAAAGCGAATAAAGAAAACGCCTTGGTTTTTCAAGGCGTTTTTTTATTTGCTTGCACGTTTTTAAGTTATGGATTTATAATTAGTTTCTTAATAATGCTTAAACCATTGGAATAACTTACTTTGATAAAGTAAATGCCTTGGGCGAAATTATATAATTGTAATTGATGTGTTTTTGAGTCAATAGTTTCTTGAGCCAATAGTTGCCCTGAAATATTTGTTACTTCTATCTTTTGAATTACATCTTTACTATTTATTGTAAAAACACCGTTGTTTGGATTTGGATAAATCTCAAAACTATTTTTATTACCTAACTCATTAACGCCAACCGTTGTTTGGTCTATTAAAGTTATATCATCTATGTAGTAGTATGAATATTGTGGGTCACTTGGTATAGGATTATTGGTGCCAGCATATAAAGTATCAGTATTTCCACTAGAATCAAAATTACCAATAGTTATATATTGCTCTCCGCCACTTGCCATAAAGCAACCTTGTACTTGTGTCCACATAGTAGAATCGGTTAAAAATCCACTTTGATTAATTATTTCTGGAACTGAATTGATATATGCACCTGATACCATTGTAGGTGTCGAAACTGAAAAATAGGCTCCTATATTTTTAAGGGCATATTCTTTACGATCTGATCTTGAAACATAAAAACTTAAACAATAGATTTTGCCAGCTTGTAAAGGATTACTTAATAGCTGGTAAATATATTCACTATAGCCACCAGAATAAGGAAATACACCAATGCCAACATAGGCGTTGCCATGTTTCGCATTCGAATATCCAAAAAAACTATATGGAACATTATAGCCACCTACACCACATACAGCGTTAAAATAATCTGGACTATTAAAATTATACCAATTATCTAACACATGCGGAACTGGCATTCCCACCCCATTGTTATCAAAGCCTCCAGCTGCACAATCAATTGGATTTGTATAGTTTTCAAAACTTCCATTATTGATTAAATTTTGAGAGAAATTATTTTTAAATAAAAATATACTGGCTAGCAATAGCCAGTAT
>SYEI01000277.1 GCA_005800865.1 Bacteroidota bacterium
CCGATAACTAATACCGTATTATTTGTTGTAATATTAATACGTTCTTTAAATTGCACGCCTAATTGAATATGACTTTCTTTAACAAAGGGCGCTTTAAATCCTAATTTGTAATCAGGCGTTAAATGAGTGGCATCAAATTCTGATATTTCTCGTGAGTATCGAGCAGAAGTTTGGTGAGCTTGATGATAGATTTTTTCATTAATATGATTAATGGTGTAATAACCAGTTTCCATAATATTTGAAAGGGTATGTCGGTCAACAGAATCAGGTCTTGAAATAAAACCGATATAAGGAGGGTTTGCTCCAATATGAATGAGCGAATTAAAAATGGCTAAATTGGTTTGTCTTTCCTTATTATTCGTACCAATTAAAGCCACACTTTTAAATCCAGTGAGTGAGTTTACAAAGGCTGCACGATAGCGTTGCTCTAATCCCATTAAATCAACAAATGATAAATAGCGCTGTGTTTGATGTTCCATTTTATTAGCTTTTAATAGAAGACATGCCTCCGTCCACATGAATCACTTGTCCTGTAATCCAAGATGAATTTTCTGACAATAAAAACTCTGCTGTGTTTGCAAGATCCATTGGGTTTCCAATACGTTTAAGCGGGTGGCGATTGTTACTTGCTTCTAATTTTTCGGGTGTATTAATTAGTTTTTCTGCCATCGCCGTTTGAGTTAAAGATGGTGCAATACAATTAACTCTTATCTTTGGAGAGAATTCAGCTGCCAAAGCTTTTGTTAATCCCTCAATGGCTCCTTTACTAATTGAAACAGAGGAGTGAAATGGCATGCCAGTTTGCACAGCTACAGTACTAAATAATACAATAGAAGGTTTTTTTGACTGTTGTAAATTTGAAGTATAAGCTTGAATTGCTTTGATGGCACCTAATACATTTAATTCCAAATCATCTAAAAAATCTTGTTTTTTTAATGTGCGAAATGGTTTTAAATTTATAGAGCCAGGGCAGTACACCAATCCATCAATAGTGCCATTTAATGTTGGCATTTCTTCGTTCGATAAAATATCGTGTTGGTAAAAATGACTAAACGAAGCGCCGGGTAAATTTCTAGAAATTGAAATAACTGTCTCTCTTTGTTTAATCAGTTTGTTAGCGAGTGCTTTTCCTATACCTGATGATGCACCAATAATTAAAGTTGTTTTCATTACTCATAAAACAACTTTGTTACGCTATTGTTTAAATTATTTGTTAATCCACAATAATTTTTTGTGAGGTGATAATATTATTCACATTCACTTTCACAAAGTAAATACCTTTACTAATGTCATTCACAGGAATAGAAATGCTATGGTTTCCATTTGTAAACGCTTGTTTATGTATTGTTTTTACAGTTTTTCCTAATACATCGTGTAAGGTAATTTCAACAACTTTATCTTCTAATAAATCAAAAACAACAGATACTTGCTCGTTAGATGGATTAGGCAACACTGAAAGATTTAAAGCGTGATTGAATTGTTCGTTTATACTTGTAATGGTAGTTAAATTGATATCATCTAAATAAAAATTATTAGAAGATCCCAATTCAGTTACTAATCTAAATCTAAATAATACATTAGTTGCAGAAGATAGTGTTCCAAAGGTAATTACTTCTTGTTGAAATTGATTAGATGTTGGAACAAAGTTTCCATTCACTACACCACTTACGCCAGCAACAGTTGATTTTATGGTTTTGCTGAAACGTGGAACCCAAGTTGCACCACAGTTGGTAGAGAAAAATAAGCTAAACACATCTCCAGAAGTGCTCGATTGATCTCTTTCGGCACCTGCCCATTTAAAGGTTAATGCATTATAAGGCATGGAACTAAAATCGTAGGTTGGCGAATAAATATCTATCGTAGAAGAAGGTGATACCGTTTCACTTACATAAGCACTGTTGTTGCCAGATGCAAAAGCCGAATTGGTTTGTTGCCAGTTAGTATTTGTAGTTGACACGTTTCGTAACATCCAAGTGGAGTTTGGTAAAGTACTTGTTTCAAATCCTTCAGCCAATGATGAAGAAATAGGGGCGGGTAAAACCGTAATGTAACCTGTTTTAATTTCAGGGGAAGATGATCCTGCTGTATTACTCGAAATTAATTGCACGGAGTAAGTGCCTGGCGTATTATATGTAACGGAAGGATTTTGTGCATTAGATGTATTTGGTGTACCACCTTCAAAAAGCCACGACCAATTGTTTGGTGCGGAAATATTACTTAGGTCAGTATAATTGATAGTTTGTCCTAAACAAATAATTTGTTTATCAGATTTAAATAATGCTGCAGGTGCACAAACAGCGGCAGGCGTAATACCTGTTGCGGCTAAATTTGCTGAACTACTTAAATTATTTCGTGCCCCTGCACTAGAGTTAAGTGCATTGGTCATTCTTGTACATTGTTGTTTGGTAAACATTACACAGCAATATGAATAGTCCATGTAGTTTTGATAATTTTCGGATATGCCAGGATTGCAAATTTGAGAACCAATTAATGAAGAGCAGGATGTATAGCCTTTCGTGTCTGGTGTGTCGCCTACTTGGTCGTCACCACAAGCAACATTTGGGTTATTTGAATTTCCCCAAGTGTGTTGTAAGTTTAACCAATGCCCGATTTCATGTGTTAATGCTCGTGACTGATTTACATTTCCAGTTCCTATACTTCCGACATAGTTTTGTAAAATTACAATACCATCCATTGGATCTCCCGGTCCAAAACTTCCAGGATAGTAGGTGTACCCAGCCGCTCCAAAAGAAATATTTTTCACAACATAAATATTTAAATACATGGTTGGGTCCCAAGAATAAATATAGTCTTGAAAATCACCTTCCCAGCTATTGGTTTTGGTGTCAAAATAACGATTGATACCGCTAGTACAATTTCCGTTTGGATCTCGCTTTGCTAGCTCAAAAGTAATTTTAGCATCGCCTATTGCATTTTTTAAAGGAGCAATAACTACCGATGTATCTGCATTTTGCAAATTAAAGTCTCTGTTAAAAATAGACATCTGATCTTGGATCTGTGCATCTGAAATGTTTTCGTAGCCATTTACATGTAATACATGAAACACCACTGGTATTGTATAGTTAGCTACGGCCGTTTTTCCAGCTTCATTAGTCTGACTCATGGCATTCAAACTATTTTGAATAGACTCAAATTGATGTCTTAATTCGGGATGCTTTTTAAAATTGGCTTCCATGGCTTCGATGGAGCCACACCAGTTTTGATTAACTTGAGCTAATAGGCTATGACTTAATAGGCATATTGAAAATAGACTGTATATAAATTGACGCATGATGTAGTTTTTATGAATATCTAAGATACTGATATAAAACAGTTTTACAAAGAGAATGTTTTGATAATTCGTATGCTCATTTCAGAATATTCTCTTATGTTTATGCCTCAAAATTTAGGTAAATGATAATTGATTTAAGAAGTGATACAGTAACAAAGCCAACTAAAGCCATGATGGACGCTATGATGATTGCGCCAGTTGGAGATGATGTGTTTAATGAAGACCCAACGATATTAGCATTAGAACAAAAAGCTGCTAAACTATTTCATAAGGAAACTGCTTTGTTTTGCCCTAGTGGCACCATGACCAATCAAATTGCCATTAGATGTCATACTTTGCCAGGAGATGAATTGTTGTGTGATGTGAATTCACATATTTATAATTACGAAGGCGGAGGAATTTCTTCAAACTCTGGCGTGCAAGCTAAATTAATACAAGGTGATAGAGGACGTATTACTGCCAAACATATTGAAGATAACATTAATGCTGATTATGATTGGTTAACACGCACATCGTTGGTGTGTTTAGAAAACACCGTTAATAGAGCAGGAGGGAGTTTTTACGATTTACAAACGATTAAAGATATAAAACAAATATGCCAGCAAAAACAATTGCCTTTGCATTTAGATGGCGCTCGTATTTTTAATGCTTTAGTGGAGAGTGATTATACCGCTGTCGATATTGGTAATCAATTTGATTCTGTTTCTATTTGTTTAAGCAAAGGTTTAGGCGCGCCCGTGGGTTCTTTATTAATTGGTACAACGGCATTTATTAAAAAAGCACGACGTGTGCGCAAAGTATTTGGTGGCGGTATGCGCCAAGCTGGTTTTTTAGCAGCTGCAGGAATTTATGCTTTAGATCATAATATCAATCGATTAAAAGAAGACCATGCTCGTGCTAATGAATTAGGAACCGCGCTAAGCGCCTTGTCTTATGTAGAAAGCGTGATGCCAGTTGATACCAATATTGTTATTTTTAATTTAACAGATAAATACACTGCCGCTAGTTTTGAAGAAGCTTTAAAACCTTATGATATTAAATTAGCTGCGTTTGGAAAACAAACCATTCGTTTTGTAACACATTTAGATTTTACGGATGATATGTTGACTAAGGTGATTGAGGTGTTGCAGAAACTTTAGCTTTCATTTTTGTTTTTTCGTTTTTTGAAAAACAGATTTCTTTGTAACAGATTGCCTATTTAAAAAATGCGCTTATATTTACTCTTAAAACAAAAATAGTATGACTAGAAAAATTTTAATTATCGTACAATTACTCACTTTTATTGTGTTGTTGGGTTGTAAAAAAAAGGTGGTTGATGTTAATAAAGATTTTATTGGCATATGGTATAATGCCGCTAAATTTGAAGGAAGTGGTGTAAGCACAGGATATAAAAGCATTGAAATTAAAGATAATTCTGCTGGCGAATATTCTGATGTTGGAGAATTTGGTAATACAAATTTTACTGGTAAGGCTAGAATTAAAGGAAGCGTTTTGAAAATTGGAGTTAAAAAGTTTAAAATTGATTCTGAACCAAAATTAATTGGGAATCTTGGTAATATATGGACAATGACAATTAGCGGCGAAGCTTATTACACAAACAGAGATTCTCAAGATGGCATTGGCGTTTACTGTTTTAATGAGCAATTATCGGTTATCAATACTGGTACAGCAGTTATTCAGGCTCAAATGGATGGGCAACCTGTTAATCTATTGCCTAATGCCACCATTAAATCTGATATTACTTGTGTTGGTTGCCAATCTCTTTACACAGATAACAGAGGGAATAATTTTTCGTTTTATAATATTGGCTGCATTAATACTTTGCAAGTTCAGTAATGAGTGGTAGGTAATTACTAAAACTTTACCTGCAACTTTAAATTCAAAGTTCTACGCGTTAAATAATTTGGAACCGCATATTGGCGGTTAGTAACATCCGTTATCCAAGTGTAAGAAACTGTATTGTCAATTTGTAATAAATTAAAAACTTCTAAGCTAATAAACATACCTTTGATATGATGAAACGCATTTGTTTTCGGTAAAGGCTTATCTTCTTTAATAATTTGATAAGCCAACCCAATGTCCACTCTTCGGTAAGGAGGCATTCTAAATACTTGTTTCCAACGCTCATGATCTGGTGGACCAAATGGTAAGCCTGTACCAAATTGCATATTTAAATACATTTTACAAGAAGGTACTTTGGGAATATAGTCTTGAAAAAATAATCCAAAAGTAATACGTTGGTCGGTAGGGCGAGGAATGTAACCTGGTCTTTCAACAATACTATCTGTTGCTTTTGTATCAAAGGTGTAACCTGGAATAATACTATCGCCAGCGGCATTAAAGTAAGTTACTTTTCTGTCATCGCTAATATTTTCCATAGTTTTTAAATAACCAATGGTTGCCCACGATTCAATGCCTTTTACAAATTCACCATTAATACGCAAATCAACACCTTGCGTGTAACCTACCGAATTGTTTTTTGCGAAATATCTAATACGTGTATTATCAATTTCATAAGGAATTAAATCTTTTAATTCTTTATAGTAGCCTGCTAAAATTACTTTAAATGGTCGGCGCCATAATTTAAAATTATAATCAGCCGATAATAAATAATGTACGGATTGTTGTGCTTTAATATTAGCGTTCAATTTCCCATCAAAGCCACGCATCTCTCTGTAAAATGGTGGCTGGTAATAGTAACCCCAAGAGGCTTTAAATAAAATATCTTGTTTCCAATATGGTTTATAAGATAATGTCAATCGTGGCGATACAACTGTTTGTTTATTATAATCCCAAAAATTTGCACGTACACCACCTGTGGCTGTTATCACAGAAGAATCTTTTAACTGCTTACTAAATACATACTGCATATAGCCTTGCACACGGTTACTTTGTAAATTTATTTTGGTTTTAACCACATCAATTAAATTAATTTCAGTAGCACTATAAGGCGCTACATATCCAGCTGAGTCAATGGTACGCCACTCACTTAATTTATCTTCAATGATTTCGTGTTGGTAACGTGCGCCCCATAAAAATTCGCTATTACGTCCAATAAGACGAGTGCCTTTGTGTTCTACATTTAATACCGTTGCATCAATACGATTACGACCGTTATTTAAAAAAGTACCAATCCCTCTGTTAAACGCCACTTGTCCAAAATTATCTTTACCAAAATCTGCTTCTAGTTGATCAATAAAGTATTGACCTTGTACCGTATAATTTTCTTCTTCTTTGGCATTGTAAGCAGATGCAATTAATTTTAATTTAGTTTTGGAATTAGGTTTAAAGGTTGTTGATAAACCTCCCATCATAGTAGTGTATTGAGTTAACTCGCGCCCGTCAAAAAAGATGCTCAATTTTACCGCATTGTTCACGGTTCCAAAAGTGGTTTCTCTATTTGCGGGAATAACCAAGTATTGATTATTGGCTACATTCCCTAAAAACTCAATGCTCCATTTTTCGTTTAAGGTAAAGGTGATAAAAGATTGTACATCATAAAAGCGCGGACGATATTCTCCTTTGGTATCCATGCTTTTTAGTAAATAGGTATTTGATTTGTAACGAGAACCTAAACTCCAAGCAATAACTCTGTTTTTTGAAACACCTTGTAAATGTAAACTTCCTCCTAGCAAACTTCCACTCACCGTTCCTGCAAACTTCAAAGGTTTTTTGTAAGTAATATCTAATACGGATGACATTTTATCGCCGTACTTTGCTTCAAAGCCTCCTGCCGAAAAATTAATATTACTTACCATATCAGGGTTCGCAAAACTTAAACCTTCTTGTTGTCCACTTCGTGCTAAAAAAGGACGGTACACTTCAATATCATTAACATATACTAAATTCTCATCAAAATTTCCTCCACGTACCGAGTAACCGCTGCTTAATTCGTTATTGCTACTTACTCCAATTTGTGTTTTAATAATATCTTCAAGGTTTCCACTCGGGCTAGGAATGTAAATAAAGTTTTTAGGATTAATGCTTTGCATTTCAACCGCTCTGTTTTTTTCATATACCACATCTACAATTTCAAAATTATTTTTGGTGGCTAAGCGAGGACTGTAGTTTTTTTGTTCTCCAGCTTTTAAATTAAATTTTTGATTGACTTGTTTATAGCTAATACTATAAACCGAAAGTGTAATGTCTTTATTTGCAGGAACAGTTAAGGTATATTTACCGCTTGCATCAGAATTGGTATTAATGGAGCCATCTTCTAAAATGGCAATTTGTACATCTGGAATACTAACCCCGTCATCATCTTTTATGGTACCCGAAATAGTAGCTGTTTGCCCTAAGCAAATAACTCCAAATAAAAATAGGATAAAGGTATAAACGTGTTTTTGTAGCACAGGTTAAATAACGGTGTTATCCTACAAATATTGCAAAAAGAAATGGAATTTGGGCC
>SYEI01000278.1 GCA_005800865.1 Bacteroidota bacterium
ATTGAAATTGCAAATGATGGAAAATTGTCGGCTTATTTACATGACGGTTTTTGGAAATGCATGGATGCCTTAAGAGATAAAATTGAGTTAGAGGATTTGTGGCAAAGTGGTTCTGCTAATTGGAAAATTTGGAAATAAATATATCATGAACAACTTAGATTTATTTTCAGGAATATTTAAAGGTAAAAAAATACTAGTTACGGGAGATACTGGATTTAAAGGCTCTTGGATGTGTATTTGGTTAAAAGAGTTAGGTGCAGATGTTTATGGATATGCCTTGCCTCCGCTTACTGAAAAAGATAATTACGTAACCACTGAGCTTTCAAATAAAATACACCACATGGATGGTGATGTTAGAAACTTAGAACAATTGCAAAATTATTTTAATCAAGTCAAACCTGATATCGCTTTTCATTTAGCTGCTCAACCTTTAGTTATTGAATCATACAACAATCCACATTATAATTTTGAAACCAATTTAATGGGAACAGTTAACTTTTTTGAAGCAGTGAGAAATTGCCCTTCTGTGAAAGTTGCCATTAATGTTACTACTGATAAATGCTATCAAAATAATGAATGGATGTGGGGCTATCGCGAGAACGATGCTATGGGAGGTGATGATCCATACAGTGCTTCGAAAGGTTGTTCTGAGTTAATTACCAATTCATATATAAAGTCTTTTTTTACTAAAGACGGAACTGCACATGTTGCTTCAGGCAGAGCAGGAAATGTAATCGGAGGGGGAGATTGGGCCGATAATCGTATTATCCCTGATATGATTAGAGCTTATGAATCAAAGAAAACGTCAGAGATTCGTAATCCTAATTCAGTCCGTCCTTGGCAATTTGTATTAGAACCAGTTTTTGGTTATATGAAATTAGCTGAGAAATTATGGACAAATGGAAAGGCATTTACTGGTGGATGGAATTTTGGCCCTGCTGCTTTTGAAAACTATAGTGTAGGAGATGTGGTGAATGAAGTGAAGAAAATAATTCCTACCATTAAAATTGATGCTCCTGCTGCAACAGAAAAATTGCATGAAGCTGGTTTATTGAAATTAGATATCACAAAAGCGGTGAACTTTTTGGGATGGAAGCCAAAATTAAATTTCGAAGAAACCATAGAATTTACAATACAAGGTTATCAAGAAGAGTTAAATTCTCAAAACAATATATACGATTGTCGTGTTAAACAAATAGAATCCTATTGCACTAAATAACTATGTCAAAACTATTAGATATTAAACACCAAATACATGCTCTTATAAAAGAGTATCATGATGAAGCATTTAAACAAAAAGCATTTGTTCCTGGTGAATCTGCTGTGCCAGTAAGCGGAAAAGTATTTGATCACAAAGAATTAACTTATATTACTGATTCGGCATTAGACGCATGGTTTACAACAGGTAAGTTTAACGCTGAATTTGAGAAGAAATTAGCTAAGTATATTAATGTAAAATCTGTGTTAACTGTTAACTCAGGTTCCTCTGCTAATTTAGTGGCATTTTCAGCTTTAACGGCCATTGAGTTAGGAGAGGAAAGAATTAAACCAGGTGATGAAGTAATTACCGTAGCAGCTTCTTTTCCAACAACGGTAAATCCTATTTTACAATACGGAGCAATTCCAGTGTTTTTAGATGTGACGATTCCTCATTATGAAATTGACGTGACTCTATTAGAGAAAGCTTTATCTCATAAAACAAAAGCTGTCGTTATTGCTCACACCATGGGTAATGTGTTTAATTTAGATGTCATAACAGCTTTTTGTGAAAAGCATGATTTATGGTTAATGGAAGATTGTTGTGACGCATTAGGAGCAACATATAATGGGAAGCATGTTGGAACTTTTGGAGATATTGCTACGTTAAGTTTTTATCCTGCGCATCATATTACCATGGGCGAGGGTGGAGCAGTTTATACTTCTAATTCTAAGTTAAAGAAGATTGCAGAATCATTTAGAGATTGGGGCCGCGATTGTTGGTGTGAACCAGGAAAAGACAATACTTGTGGTTTACGTTTTTGTCAGCAATTAGGTGATTTGCCAATGGGTTACGATCATAAATATATTTATTCGCGCCAAGGCTTTAATTTAAAAATCACGGATATGCAAGCCGCTCTTGGTTTAGCTCAGTTAGAGAAGTTAGATGAGTTTATTAAAATTAGAAGACATAATTTTGATGTTTTAAAACAAGGCCTAGCGAAACATACTCATAAATTAATTTTACCAGAAGCTACGCCAAATTCTAATCCATCTTGGTTCGGTTTTTTAATTACAGTTAAAAAAGATGCTGGTATAACTCGTAACGAATTGGTACAAAAATTAGATGCAAAAAAAATAGCCACGCGTTTATTATTTGCTGGTGATTTGCGTAAACAGCCATATTTTAAGGATTACGATTATCGTATTGTAGGCGATTTACCAAACACCGATATTATTGTGAGTGATACATTTTGGATTGGTGTAACACCGATGCTTAATGATGAAATGTTGGCATATATGATTTCTTCTTTTGATGAAATTTTAGCTGGGTAAATTTCACTTACCGGCGAAAACGTATCATTTAATAGATTAAACGTATCATTCATCAATATTATGAATAAATGAGTTTAGTATTTCCTAATTTTAGTATCTAAAGCTGAAAACACTAAACATTATTGGTATCTTTATGAGATAACGCATTAGTTGTTTTCTGTCCTAAAATTTATGAAACTTAGTTTAAAATATTTTATTGTACTTTTTAGTATCCTTTGTTTTTTTTACAGAGTATCGGCTCAAACAACTAATGTTTCTGGAATTATCAATAGTTACACTTCCATTTCTTCTATCGGTTCGCAATCAGTAAATGCGGTCACCACTTCTGGTTTTGCAATAGGAGATAAAGTATTATTGATTCAGATGAAGGGAGCTAGTATTGATACAACGAATACTTCTAATTTTGGAACAATAACGTCATATAATGAGGCAGGTAATTACGAAATGCTAGTTATATCTGCTATTACTTCAACAACAATTACATTTACGAATCCCATTCTAAGGTCGTATAGTATATCGGGATTAGTGCAATTAGTAAAAGTTCCAGTTTATAATAACGTAAATGTGATTGGAATTTTAACTTGCACAGCTTGGAATGGTTCCGTTGGAGGGGTTTTAGTATTTGAAGCTACCGGCAATGTTACATTAAATGCAAATATTGATGTGACAGGAAAAGGCTTTTTAGGAGGAGCAAAATTATCTGGGCAATTAGGGTCTTGTACTGGTAACACAACAGGATTTAAACTCCCAATTACTTCTTTGTTATCTACAAATAAAGGTGAGGGTATTACAATTATTAAACCATCTTTTGCAAAAGGGTTGGGTGCATTAGCAAATGGAGGTGGTGCGGGTAATGATGTAAATGGAGGAGGAGCAGGCGGAGGAAATTATGGATTAGGTGGACATGGAGGTAATTCTAAATGTAGTTCTTCACCAATTGCTCTTTGTGGAGGATATGAAGGAAAAAATTGTATTTATTCAAACACTAATAATAAAATATTTTTAGGCGGCGGCGGTGGAGCTGGTCATGAAAATGATGGTGTTTCAACTGCGGGTGTTGCAGGAGGTGGAATAGTAATTATAAGATCTGGCGGCACCATTTCTGGAAATGGAAATTTCATCAATGCTAATGGAAATAATAATACTTTGCTTGCAGGTAATGATGGGCAAGGTGGTGGTGGCGCAGGCGGAACAGTTTTAATAGAGGCTTGTTCAACATCTTCTTTAAATATTTCTGTTACAGGAGGAAATGGAGGTACAGATAACTTTAACGGACCAGATTGTCACGGAAAAGGCGGCGGCGGCGGCGGCGGTGCAATTTGGACATCGACCCCTTTGTCTTATACCTCACTTTTAAATGGAGGAAATCCAGGCGTTTTTACAAATACAGCTTCACAATGTTTTAACACAAGTAATGGAGCAACTACTGGTCAAGTTGGTGGAACCTTGACAGGTTTAATGATACCTGGAGCAACTTCTTTATCTTCTATTGGTAGTTTTTCTTTATCCGCGTCTTCTAATTGCATTAGTAATAATAATTCAACTGCGACCGTTACAGTGTCTACTAATGAAGTGTCACCTATTTTTTCATACACCTGGACTAATTCAAGTGGAACAATCGTTAGTCAAACAAATAACACCTCTTCTTTAGTAAATTCGGTAGCTAATTTATCAAATGGTGTTTATACATTATCAATTCAAATGAATGCGCCATGTGGACCAATTAATACTCAAACACTAAACATTAATTGTGTTATTGTTCCATCTCAATCATGTGGAGGTTCTCTACAATTCAATAATACGACTGATGCTGTTTCTTTACCAACTAATAATCAAATATACAGTAGTAATGGTTTCACTTGGGAATGTTGGTTCAAATTGAATACTCCTTTTTCGTCAAATGCTCGGTCGTTAATATTTACAGAAGATCCTGTTGTTTATGAAGATATTTTTTTAGGTTTTGGCTGGAGCTTTGGAACGGGAAATTTCCCGGCGAATCATTTAGGATTTAAAGTTGACGGACCTAACTCAACTACTGGTCCAACAAATGTAAGCTGTGAATATGCCCCTCCTGGAGGTTTTTTATTAGGTACGTGGTATCATACAGCAGGTGTGATGGATTATTCGACTCATACGGCAAAATTATATTTAAATGGAGCTTTAGTAGATACCAAAACGGTTAATTCAGATCCATTTACACGAATTATAAAAACGCGCTTAAGTGATTCTTCTTCCATAGCTTTGGGAGGAAACGAAGATGAAGTACGTATTTGGAATAGAGTGAGAACAGCTTCTGAAATTGCAGCAGATTACAATCAATGTTTAACTGGAAATGAAACTAATTTACTCATGTATTATCGTTGTAATCAATTATCAGGATCAATTGTTACCGATGCAACAACTAATGGTATTAATGGTAATTTTGTAAATTCAACTAGTTGGTCATCACAACAGCCTAGTGTATCTGGATTAGCTTGCACAAGTGGTATAAATCTTTTGACATCTTCATCTCCGACAATTTGCGCAGGATCAAACGCTACCCTTACTGCTACCGGAGCAACGAGTTATACTTGGGCAAATGCGGCAACATTATCTTCTTCAACAGGCAGTGCAGTTATCGCTTCACCCAATGTAACAACAAACTATACGGTTACAGGAGCAAACGCAGCATGTACTAATACAGCAATAGTAACCGTTAGTGTAAATCCTTCTCCAACAATTACAGTTACAACAGTAAATAATACATCTTGTGGTTTAAGTAATGGATCAGCTACAGTCACGTCTTTACCATCTAACAATACTTATACTTGGAGTTCAGGAGTTTCTTCTACTACTAATACAGCTAGTAATTTAGCAACGGGTAATTATACAATTACCTCTAATAATGGCGCTTGTCAGACTAATACAGTAATTAGTATTATTGGTTCAGTTCCATTATCCATAATTTCTTCAACTGTATTACCCTCAAACTGTAATTTAAATGATGGTAGTATTTCAATTACAGATAATATGATTGGAAGTAATTATTCATGGAGCCCAAATGTTTCTTCTACAAATAATGTGATTGGTTTGCCAACTGGTAATTATGCTTTAACTATTATAAATGGAGCTTGCACAACATCAACAATTTTTAATGTTGGTTCAACAGGCGGTCCAATTGGTTTTATATCGATAACAGCGCCAAGTTGTGATAGTGATGATGGTTCTATAGTTATAGATAGTATTAAAGGAGGCTTTAAGCCTTATTCGATGAATTTTAATAATAATGGCTTAACTGCTAATTTGATTTTTGAAAATTTGAGTACAGGTAGTTATTCATTATCTATTCGAGATTCATCCTTATGTGAAACTGAGTATGTTTTGACTGTACCTGATAGCAAGACCGATTATACGTTATATATACCCAATACCTTTACGCCTAACAATGATAAACTCAATGATGTTTGGTACATAAAAGGAACATGTTTGGATAAAATGAATTGTTTAATCTATAACCGTTGGGGCGAAAAAATTAAAGAGCTAAAAGACATAAATGAAGGTTGGGATGGAACTTACAAAGGCGCATCTGTGCCAGATGGTGTATATGTTTATTTAATAGAAGTGACTACTAAAGAAGGGACAATAAATAAAGCAGGCCATATTACTGTATTCAGATAATTTATAAAAAACTCTCAATCGCCATTTCATAGCCTTTTAGTCCAAAGCCACTGATACTGCCTTTGCAATGTTTCCCTAAATAAGAAACATGCCTGTAATCTTCTCTTGCAAAAACATTGCTAATGTGAACTTCTATAACTGGTGTTTTAATTCCTGCAATGGCATCAGCAATTGCAATAGACGTATGTGTATAAGCACCAGCATTGATGATAATACCATCGTAATTAAAGCCAACTTCGTGTAATTTATTAATCAATTCTCCTTCTACATTGCTTTGAAAGTAGCTTAACTCGACGTTTGGATATTTAGATTGAATGGTTTTAAAGTAATCTTCAAAAGATTGAGTACCATAAATTTCTACTTCTCTTTTTCCTAAAAGATTCAAATTTGGACCATTGATTATTGCTATCTTTAACACGTTATATAGATTTTTATAAATCAAATTTAATCAATAAGTTGAAACTTTGGAAAACAAATATTCAAGATTTTAAATACTACTTACAGGTAGAAAAATCTCTTTCCGAAAACTCAGTGGTTTCATACGAAAGTGATATTCAGAAACTGATGGTGTTTATTGAATTATTTCATCCTTCCAAAAATCCTTCAGATGTTAGGTTACAAGATTTACAAGAGTTTTTAAAATATATCTCTGAATTTCATTTTACGGAAACAACGCAATCTCGAATTATTTCAGGAATTAAACATTTCTTTAAGTTTTTAATTTTAGAGAACTATATTCAAATTAATCCAGCTGAGTTATTAGAAACACCTCGTATTAAGCGTAAACTCCCTACATTTTTAAGCGTAGAAGAAATTGACTTAATGCTTTCTCATATTGATAGAAGCACGCCTGAAGGAGAACGCAATTTAGCTATGCTTGAAACCATGTATAGTTGTGGCTTGCGCGTTTCTGAATTAATTGGTTTAAAGTTAAGTGATTTACATATCAATGATAGTTTTATTAGTGTTATTGGTAAAGGTGACAAGCAACGATTGGTACCTATTGGTAAGTCGGCTCTAAAATTGATTGATAACTACACCACACACCATCGTAATCATATTACTATTAAAAAAAATAGTGAGGATATGATTTTTTTGAGTAAACGAGGCACACCAATTACGCGACAAATGGTGTTTTACGTGATTAAAGATTTAGCAGAAAGAGCTGGCATCAAAAAGAAACTAAGTCCGCATACATTTAGGCATTCATTTGCTACGCATTTAGTAGAAGGTGGAGCAGATTTACGTGCTGTGCAAGAAATGTTAGGACATGAAAGTATTACTACTACCGAAATTTATACACACTTAGATCAATATTTCCTTCGTGAAAATATTTTGAGTTATCATCCCCGAAATATTACTAAATAAGTTTTAGAATTAATCCTTTTTCAAAATAATTAGTGGCAATGATTTCTCTGTAATCATTTTATTTAATTGCGAAATATCATTAGTAATAATCGTATTTAATTTATTAATTTCTATATCCGCTAATTTTTCGATTTCTGCAAAAGCTTCTAAAGCCTGTTTGTTTGGTGCTGTTTCCGAGCCTTCTACATAATTATATAGTACGCTAATTTTATTATTTAATTGCATTGGAAAGTTCAAAATATCTTGCCCGCTTTTTAATTTTGTTTGATATAAAAACTCTTCAATTTTCGTGAGTTGCTTGTTAATACTGTCACAACTGCTTTTAATATCCTTTGGACATTCTTTTCCAAGTTTATCAGTAAACGAATTTGTTTGATTCCTTAAATCACGAATTTTTAAAATACTTTTTTGTACATCGTTAAATTTGTCGCTTACTTTTACTAAAAAGTCATTTTTCAATTGGTAATCATTTGCCGAACATTTGTAAGATGGATTTGCTTTTATTTCAAATTCTTTTTCTATACTATCTTTTTCACATTTGATAGTAGCGTAATACTTGCCAGGTGCAGCTTTTGGCCCTTTATTCATGCCATCCCAAAAAATCATTCCTTCAATTTTTATTGGGTCTGGATAATACATATCCCAAACAAATAGATTTGAGCCTTTTTCTGTTTCTAATTTTTTAGGTTTTCCTGATTTAGCATCCTTATCACCTTTTGTTGAAAATGAGATAATTGTTTTTTTATTTTTATCTTTTATGGTTATAGTTACTAGAGTGGTATCTGTTATTTGTTTAACATAGTAATTAATAACAACCCCATTTGGTGGGTTTATACCACTATTTATTGCCTTTAAATTTTGGTATCCATTATAAGTGTATGACGAACTAATATCAAATACAAATAATTTATTTTGAGTAATGCTACTGTTCATTTGTTGTAAAGGCGTTAAATCATCTAAAACCCATAAGGCTCTACCTTGGGTTGCAACAATTAAATCATTTTCTTTTATAGTTAAATCTGTGATTGGTGTTTTGGGTAAGTTTAATTGAAATGATTTCCAATTAGCGCCATCATCATATGAAATATACATCCCATATTCAGTGCCACAATACAATAATCCTGATCTTACATTATCGGCACGTAAACATCTTGTAAATGCCATGGATGGAATTCCATTGGTAATAAGTTTCCACGATTTTCCGTAATCTTCTGTTTTAAAAATATAGGGAGTAAAATCATCACTCTTGTATTTTGTTCCCACAAAATATGCTTTTCCTTTTTTTATAGGATCCACTTCTACACAATTCCACATCATCCATTTTCCTGCTGCTGGCGGAGTTACATTTTCCCATTTGACACCTCCATCTTTACTGATATGTATTAATCCATCGTCGCTACCAACCCATAGTAAATCTTTTTCTAATGGCGATTCTGTTGCTGTAAAAATGGTGCAATAAGTTTCAACGCTGGTATTATCTTTTGTAATAGGCCCGCCACTTGGTTTTTGCTTCTCTTTATCATTAGTTGTTAAATCACCACTAATAGCTGTCCATGAAGCACCTTCGTTTTCTGTAACAAATAATGCATTACCACCGGCATATAATTTTTTTGGATTGTGTGGAGAGAAGAAAATTGGGAAGTTCCATTGAAATCTATATTTCTGTGCATCTGCTCCTTGTCCGATTGGTGAAATAGGCCAAACACTAATGGCTCTATTTTCTCCTGTGGTATGATCTAATCTTGATAAGTATCCTGCGTAATTTCCGCCATAAACGATTTCAGCATTTGTGGGATCAGCAATAACATAGCCACTTTCAAATCCTGCGGTTGAGCTCCAATCATTTTGTGTAATAGAACCATGATCTGATTGTGATAAAATTCTAACCGTGCTGTTATCTTGTTGTGCAGCTAAAATTCGGTATGGATGGTGGTTATCTGTACTTACTCTATAAAACTGTGCAGTTGGTTGGTTTTCATATGTACTCCAGTTATCACCACCATTAAACGAAATTTGCGCACCGCCGTCATCAGCAATAATCATACGATTTCCATCTTCTGGGTCAATCCATAAATCATGATGGTCGCCATGTGGTGTATCAATAGCTTTAAAAGTTATACCCCCGTCTGTACTTTTTAAAAAATCAACATTTAAAATATATACCGTGTTTTGATTTTTTGGATCTACAAATACTTTTGAGTAATACCAAGCACGCTGACGAATATCATTGGTGCTATTTTGCAAAGTCCAAGTTTCTCCTGAGTTTTCGCTTACATACAATCCTCCTTTTTCATTTTCGATAATGGCATATACTTTTTCTGGATTTGATTCAGAAACATTAACACCAATAATTCCTAATACGGATTTATTTGGAAACCCTTTTTTGTCGTTTAGTTTAGCCCACGTTTCTCCACCATCTATACTTTTCCATAAAGCTGAGCCAGCACCGCCACTTTCCATACTATATGGCCTTCTAATAACTGTCCAAGTACTTGCATATAGCGTTTGCGGATTACCAGGTTCCATTACTAAATCTACTGCACCACTTTGATTGTCACTAAATAATACTTTTCTCCATGTTTTTCCACCATCTATTGTTTTATAAACACCACGTTCGTTGCTTGGCCCAAATA
>SYEI01000279.1 GCA_005800865.1 Bacteroidota bacterium
ATATTACCCACACCAGAACTACAAAGGAAACTGATATTACGGTCGCAATTAATTTAGACGGCAGTGGTAAAGCAGATATTAAAACAGGGCTTGCTTTTTTTGATCACATGTTGGAACAAATTGCTAAACACGGTAATATCGATTTATCCATCAATGCAAAAGGTGATTTACATATTGATGAACATCACACCATTGAGGATGCCGCAATTACATTAGGTGAAGCTTTTGCAAAAGCATTAGGAGATAAAAGAGGTATTGAACGATATGGTTTTTGCTTACCAATGGATGATTGTTTAGCTCAAGTAGCCTTAGATTTTGGAGGTCGAAACTGGATTGAATGGCAAGCAGAATTTAAAAGAGAAAAAATTGGAGATATGCCAACAGAAATGTTTTATCACTTTTTTAAATCATTCAGTGATGCATCTAAATGTAATTTAAATATTAAAGTAGAAGGACAAAATGAACACCATAAGATAGAATCCATTTTTAAAGCCTTTGCTAAAGCTATTAAAATAGCAGTAAAAAGAGATGCAAATAATATGAGTTTACCAAGTACAAAAGGCGTTTTATAATGAAAGTATCGATCATAAAATATAATGCGGGCAATGTGCAATCTGTTTTATTTGCTTTAGAGCGGATAGGAATTAATGCCACCGTTACAGATGATATTAGCATTTTAAAATCATCCGATAAGATTATCTTTCCAGGCGTGGGTGAAGCTAGTTCAGCAATGCAATACCTCAAAGAAAAGAAATTAGATGAAGTGATTGTGAATTTAAAACAACCAGTATTGGGCATTTGTTTGGGGATGCAACTCCTATGTAAATCCTCAGAGGAAGGGAACACTAAGTGTTTAGGCATTTTTGACAATCAAATTAAATTATTCACAGGTGATATTAAGGTCCCTCAAATAGGATGGAACACTATCTATGATTTAAAGTCTAATTTATTTGAAGGAATTAAAGAAAACGAATATATGTATTTAGTTCATAGTTATTATGCTGAAATAAGTAATCATACTATTTCTAAAACAGACTATGGAATAAAATATAGTTCTTCACTTCAAAAAAATAATTTTTATGGTGTTCAATTTCACCCTGAAAAATCAAGCGATGCAGGACAACAACTATTAGAAAACTTTATCAAATTATAAGTATGCAAATTATTCCAGCAATAGATATCATCGATGGTAAATGTGTGCGATTAACACAAGGCGATTATGCGCAAAAAACAATTTATAATGAAAATCCTTTAGAAGTCGCTTTGGAGTTTGAAAGTATTGGAATTACTCGACTACATTTAGTGGATTTAGATGGGGCAAAATTAGGAAAAGTAGTCAATTATAAAGTGTTAGAGAGTATCGCCAGTAAAACAAAATTATCAATTGATTTTGGAGGAGGTATTAAAACACAGGATGATATAGAAACAGTTTTCAATTATGGGGCTGACTTAGCAACCATTGGGAGTTTGGCTGTAAAAAATAAACCGCTATTTTTTTCTTGGATTAAAAAATATGGCGCAAAAAAAATATTTTTGGGGGCAGATGTTAAGGATGAAAAAATAGCTGTAGGAGGTTGGTTAGAAACAACCAATGTTTCAATCTATGATTTCATTGAAGAAAATTTGAACGAAGGAATTGAAAATGTTTTCTGTACAGATATTTCGAAAGATGGATTATTACAAGGTCCATCGATTGATTTATATAAAAACATGCTTGCAAAATTTCCTAAACTAAATTTAACAGCCAGTGGCGGCGTCTCTCAATTAAGCGATTTAATTGAATTAAAAAATATTGGTTGTTCTGCAACTATTGTTGGAAAAGCTATTTACGAAGGTAGAATTACGATGGACGAATTACGAAGTGCAATTGAAGACTTACGAATTTAGAACTTAGATTTATAATTAAATATCTAACTATGAAACCACAAGACTTTAAACTAAGAACAAAAAAATTTGCTATTACTGTATTAAAATTTATTGAAAAAACACCCAATAAGCAACCTTACTTTGCATTAGTTAATCAAATAAGTAGATGTAGTTCATCTGTGGGTGCAAATTATAGAGCGGTATCTAGAGCAAAATCAACACCTGACTTCATAAATAAACTAAAAATTGTTGAAGAGGAATGTGATGAAACCATGTATTTCTTAGAGATTTTTATGGAGTTACTTCCTGAACATAAAACTGAATTAGAAGTTATTCATAAAGAAGCGAATGAAATTCTTTCGATCATAGTTGCTTCATTAAAAACTGCTCGAAATAATGCAAATCAAAAATCGTAACTCGTCATTCGTAAATCCTAAATCAAAGAAATGATCACAAAAAGAATAATTCCATGCCTGGACATCAAAGACGGAAGGACCGTAAAGGGCATCAACTTTGAAAACATTAGAGATGCTGGAGATCCAGTTGAACTTGCTATCGAATATGCCAAACAAGGCGCTGATGAATTAGTGTTTTTAGACATCACAGCCACTAACGAAAAACGAAAAACATTGTCGGAATTAGTAACTCGAATTGCTAAACATATCAACATTCCATTTACGGTTGGGGGTGGAATTAGCTCCATTGAGGACGTGTCTGCTTTATTAAATGCTGGTGCAGATAAAATATCTGTTAATACCTCTGCTGTTAAAAATCCTCAACTCATAAAAAAACTAGCCAATCAATTTGGCAGCCAATGTGTGGTACTAGCTATCGACACTAAATTTGAAGATAATGACTGGTATGTATACTTAAACGGAGGTAGAGTAAAAACAGAATTAAAAACAATTGATTGGGCAAAACAAGCCGTTGCTTTAGGTGCCGGAGAAATATTATTAACGTCGATGAATAATGATGGAACAAAAGATGGCTTTGCCATTGATATTACTAAACAAATTTCGGAAGCAGTAAATGTACCTGTTATTGCAAGTGGCGGAGCAGGCACTATGCAACACTTTAAAGAAATTTTTGAAAATGGAAAAGCAGATGCGGCTTTAGCAGCAAGTGTTTTTCATTATAAAGAAATTGCTATACCAGAATTAAAAAGATTTTTAAAATCAAACCAAATAGAAATTAGATTATAAATAATATGAAACCAGACTTTACTAAATCACCAGACGGATTAATTCCTGTAATTATACAAGATAACATTACTAACGTAGTATTAATGCTTGGCTATATGAACCAAGAAGCATTTGATAAAACACAACAAGAAAAACGCGTTACATTTTTCTCACGCTCCAAAAATAGATTATGGACCAAAGGAGAAGAGAGTGGCAATTTCTTAGACGTCAATTCACTTTTAATTGATTGCGACCAAGATACCATATTAATAAAAGCCACTCCTGCTGGACCAACTTGTCACAAAGGCTCCGATACTTGCTTTAACGAAAAAAATATCTCTCCTAATTTTTTAATAGAACTAGAAACGATTATAAGAGATAGAAAAAATAACCCAACTGATAAATCATATACAGCCTCATTATTTGCAAAAGGTATTAATAAAATTGCTCAAAAAGTTGGAGAAGAAGCTGTGGAGGTAGTAATTGAGGCAAAAGACAATAATGACGAGCTGTTTAAAGGAGAAGCGGCTGATTTACTATTTCACTACCTAATATTATTACAGGCAAAAAACTTTACTTTAAACGATATTATTCAAGTTTTAAAGGATAGGCATTAATAATAATGCTTAAATTTGCCCCCGATTATGGCAGATAACCAACCAGAAGAAATGTCGATGCAAATGTCGTTTATGCAACACCTAGATGCATTAAGATGGCATTTAGTGCGCAGCGCTATTGCCATATTTATTTTTGCGGTTGGGTTATTTATGTTTAATAATTTTTTATTCGACACCGTTATTTTTGGGCCATTAAAACAAGATTTTATTTCATACCGAGCTCTATGTTCTTTAGGTTATAAAATAGGTGCTGGCGATGTGATGTGCATGGTTGTAAAGGAACCTCACTTACAAACACTATCTGCATCCGAACAATTTTTCACACACATGTGGATTGCTTTATTGGGAGGAATTATTTTAGCGTTCCCTTATGTGCTTTATGAATTATGGAAGTTTATAAAACCAGCGCTTAAAGACACAGAATCCAAACCCGCCAAATGGTTTGTGATTGTTGCCTCTATTTTATTTTTAATCGGTATTTTCTTTGGCTACTTTTTATTGTTCCCAATGTCCTATAATTTCTTAATCAACTATCAATTATCAGATAGTGGCATTGTGCAAACCAATAATACCTTAGAAGATTATATTTCTTTGATCTCAACGATGGTATTAGTTTCAGGCTTGGTGTTTGAATTACCTGTTTTAGTTTATTTCTTAACTCGCTTAGGAATATTAACACCAGGTTTCATGCGTAAGTATCGTAAATATGCTGTGGTTATTATTTTGATTGCCGCTGCTGTTATTACGCCTTCCCCAGATGTAACCTCTCAAATGGTAGTAGCTGTGCCAATGTACTTACTTTACGAGATCAGTATTTTTGTGAGTGCCTACGTGATTAAAAAACATAATTTAGAAGTATAATATGTCAAATCAAGTTAAAGAATTCAACGATTACCGTTCGAAAATGAACGATGTTATTTTAGGTAAAGATAACCTAGTAATTAAACGTTTATTTAATTTAGACACGCAAACTTATTCTGACGGAGCTTTAAATGTGAAGACTAAAGAAATGTTAGGCTTAGTGGCTAGCATGGTTTTACGTTGCGACGATTGCATTAAATACCATTTACTAAAATGCCATGAACAAGGCTGTACTACTGAAGAAGTTTACGAAATTTTTGCTGTAGCTAATATTGTTGGCGGAACGAGTGTAATTCCTAATACTCGCCGTGGTGCTGAGTTTTGGGAAGAGCTAGTGAATAAATAAATGTTTTAATTTATATCATGTATAAAGTCCTAACACTTATACTATGTTCATTAAGTATTTTGTCTTGTCAAAAAAAAGGACCTAGTTACGTGAAAGGCACAATATACGAGAGAGGGACAAATCAACCTATTGAAGGTGCAAGTATCATTCTTGATAAAGATAAGTATGTACTAGCATATGGTTATAAGGAATCTAACAAAGACGACACGTCATATTCTGATTCTAACGGGGAATATAAAATAAAGTTTACTAGAAGTCCAACGGCAAGATACTATATTCATTGTGAAGCTCCGGGATACTTCACCTATTATGATGAAATAAACCAAGATTATAAAATTAAACATGGCAAAACTGCTATCAATTTTACTTTGATTCCTAAAGCATATGTTAAAATAAAATTTATTAAAACTAATACGAACTTCAGTTATGTTTCTGGTTCTTTCAATGAAAAAGTAACTTTTAGTTCGCCATATTATTTGTCGCCTGGAACAAACACAACTTATAACACAATTCCTTCAATTATATATACAGTGTATGGCAATCAAGTAAACACTGTTTCGTGGTTAGTTTCTCAGATTGGACAATCCAGTCAAGCTACCTCTAAAATTGAAGGTGCTTTTTTTGTTGCAAAAGGCGATACAGCAATTTTCACTATACAGTTTTAAGTAATTTATTTCCCTGTAACTTTTTTTAACATCTGCGTTATCCATGCAGATGAAGCTTCAAAAATATATCATTCCCGTTTTTGTTGGCACCAAATTGTTGGCGCAAAACGCCGAAGGTTTATTTCCTGATTTAAGTTTTGGCATTACACATTCAACCTACAGTAGTATGTGTTTTCAAAAGTCAATTAATAATCCTGTATCAACTGGCGAAGGGCATCTGTTGCAAAACAAATCTAAAATTACAGAAATACAATATGGCTTTGGACTTGGATTATTTTTATGGATGCCTTTAAATGAAGGGATTGTTTTTAAACCAAAAGTAGAAGGCTCTTTCTCTAATACATGCGTAAAGCAAAGCCCTTGTGTGTTTGCCACTTCTTTTGATTTAGGTGTATCACATGGCTTTGTCATTGCATTAAGCAAACCTGATAAAGAAGGTGTTATTTATGTTGCCAGAAATATGAGTTGTTACTTACAAAGTAAACAACCTTACTTATTAGTTGGCCCAAAAATAAATTTAAAAAAATACGACAAAGGCTATATCAAAAAAGGTTTTGAAAACGAATTCACCTTTGGTTTATTTTTAGGTTACGGCATTAACTACATTTTTCAAGGCAAAAATTTTGCTCCCGAAATATGTTATAGCATCTCCTCTACCTCACAAAATAAAATTAATGATGTCCGAAAAATAACTCACAGCATTTCTCTAGCCGTCAATTTCTTTTAAAAAAATTAATTGATGCGATGTAAATTAATATCCTTTGGAGGATTAATAATCATTGGGAATTTTTCAATTTTCACTGAGCTACTATCCAACCCAAATGCTTTTGCTTCACTTAAACTGAAACGTTTCAAGAAGAAATAAGCATTTAAAATAATCTTCTCAAATAATGGCAATTCGTTTTCGTAAGACAAGAATTTTTCAATGACTACGAATTTAAAATCACCAATGATATTGTTTTTGTTTAATGATTCGTAGCGACTAGTAATATCCACTTCTTTATTTTTTACTAAATCCTCTACTACTTTTCTAAACATCAAGTTTACTCTTGGTGCTACTCTAAATCCTAATCTAAAGTCTACACGGATGATATCGTCAGCCGCTACATGAGTTACTTTATAATCCATGCGGTATGGTTCATCCATTACATCTACATGCACAAACCAATAAATATCGGCACGTTTAGGACGCTTTTGCAAAATAGAATAAATAACTTTTGATTCAATTTCTTCTGGGTTGTTTGCTCCAGTCATATACACTAAATGCGTGGCGTATTTAGGAATAGAGTCATCATTACTTAAATCCACTAATTTTTGTTGATGGTCTGCTAACTTAACCACATCCGCATAACGGTTACGAATTTTCTTTGCCAAAAACCAAATAGCCATAACCGACATTAATACAGAAGCTATTAATAAAGTAATCCAACCACCATGAGCAAACTTACTCAAGTTAGCAGCCATAAAAGCAAATTCGATCACTAAGTATATAGTAATAACAACGTATATAAATATTGGATTATAACGTTTCATGTGCATATAAAAATTCAACAAAGTTGTTGTCATTAACATACACAATACAATCGCTAAACCATAAGCCGCTTCCATATTTATAGATTCTCTGAAATACAATACAACACCAATACAACCAGCCAATAATAACCAGTTAGTTGACGGGATATATAATTGTCCTTTCATTTCTGATGGATACTTAACACCTACTTTTGGCCACAAGTTCAATCGCATGGCTTCGTTAATTAAACTAAACGAACCACTGATTAACGCCTGAGAAGCAATAACTGCTGCCATTGTAGCAATAACAATTCCGTAAGGCAAAAAGCTTTCGGGCATGATAGCATAGAAAGGATTGCTAGATTTAAAAGAATCTAAAGTTTGTCCTTGGTGCGCAATTAAAAAAGCACCTTGCCCAAAATAGTTTAACACTAACGTTGTTTTTACAAAAATCCAAGAAATACGAATGTTTTGCTTACCGCAATGTCCTAAGTCAGAATATAAAGCTTCGGCACCAGTCGTACAAAGGAAAACAGCTCCTAAAATCAAATAACCTGATGGATGTATTTGTAATAAATGGTATGCATAGTATGGATTTAAAGAAGTCAATACGCTCCAATCGCTGGTCATTTGATAAATACCTAAAACACCTAGCATTACAAACCAAAGCGACATCATTGGCCCAAAAAACTTACCAATAAAACTGGTTCCAAACTGTTGAATAAAAAATAAAGCGCACAAAATGCCAATTACGATTGGTACTGTATTTAATTCGGGGTTATATACTTTTAAACCTTCGATGGCTGAAGAAACCGAAATTGGAGGGGTAATAATACCGTCGGCTAATAAAGCGCTACCACCAATTATAGCAGGCACCAATAACCATTTAAATTTGGTGCGTTTCACTAAAGTAAATAAAGAGAAAATCCCTCCTTCACCTTTATTATCGGCTCTCAATGTTAAAATTACGTACTTAATAGTAGTTTGTAATGTTAAGGTCCAGAAAATACATGAAATTCCCCCTTTAACTACATCAGCATCAATAGCGCCTTTTCCAACAATGGCACTCATTACATAAAGTGGTGAAGTACCAATATCGCCGTAAATAATTCCGAGAGTAACAATTAGACCTGCAAGAGTAACCTTGCTCATTTGACCATGATGATGAGAGCTCATTTAAATAGGTTGTTAAAGAATTGTAAAATTACTACTAATACAAACGCTAAAGCACATTTTCGACGAAATAATTATAAAATAAAAACGTTAATTAATTTGCCTTTTTCATTCTAAAACTGTTTACTTGCAAAAAGGGAATTTTAACGCTCATTTTAAATATTTTTCCCTATCTTTAAATACTAAAATTTTAGGGTTTTAGGCGTTTTATAACTCAATATCATGGGCAGATTTCGATATATACTATTTACTATTTTATGCTTAGGATTTTTCCTTAGTTCAAAAGCTACGCACAATCGTGCTGGAGAAATAACCTATCGTTGGTTATTTGGCTTAACATACGAAATAAAGGTAACAACCTACACCAATATTAATGGAACCAACTTAGCTGATAGATGTGAAGACACTGTTTATTTTGGAGATGGAACAAGAGCTGTTGTTTTAAGAAGTAATGGTGTTTCAGGCTTGTGTTCTCCTCCTGCTTTAAATGGAGTTCCTTTAAATTCAGACATTAAACTAAATGAATATGTAACTACACATACTTATCCAGGACCAGGTAATTATAAAATTAGCATGGAAGACCCTAATAGAAATGCGGGGGTTATCAATCTTCCAAATTCTGTAAATCAAGTATTTTACATCGAATCGTTTTTAGTAATTCCTACTTTTGGGACTGGAAAAAATAGCTCTCCAATATTAACTTTCCCTCCTATTGATGATGGATGCGTTTACAAATGTTTTTTACATAATCCAGGTGCTGTTGATTTAGATGGCGATAGTCTATCATATGAATTAACTCAATGCAGAGGAAGTGGAGGATTGCCAATTGTAGGTTACACCTACCCACAAACTGGCGGAGGAACTTACAATGTAAATGCTACTACCGGCACATTAACATGGTGCAGTCCTCAATTACAAGGCGAATATAACTTAGCCATGATTATTAAAGAATGGAGAAAAGACGATGCGGGCGAATACTATTTAGTTGGCTACATTTTAAGAGATTTACAGGTAGATGTTGGTTCATGTAGTAATAACCCACCTGTTATTAACCCTATTACCGATACATGTGTTGTTGCTGGGAGCATAATCACAAAAACAATAACAGCAACTGATCCAGACAATGATTTTTTAACCATGGAAGCAAATGGCGGTCCATTTAATGTGTCTCCTACTATTGCTACGTTTTCATCTCCACCTGCTTTTTCGCCAGTATCAGGTTTATTTAATTGGCAAACAACTTGTGCTCACATTCGCAAAAGCCCTTATCAAGTTACTATAAAAGTAAAAGATACAGACCCATCTATTAGTTTGGTAGATTTTAAAACCTTTAATATCACTGTAGTTCCGCCACCACCGTTAAATGTAGTTGCTGTCCCTTTAGGGACCAGCATTAAAGTAACCTGGACAAAACCTAGCTGCCAATTAAGTGTAGGAAATAAAATTTTAAAGTACTGCGTGTATCGTAAAGAAAATTGTACACCATGGACTCACGCCAATTGCGAAGTAGGTGTACCTACTTCCACAGGTTATGTAAAAGTTGGATGCACTGCCAGTTTAAATGACACCACGTTTTTAGATACAAATGGTGGCAATGGTTTATCACAAGGTACAAATTACAATTATGTTGTTGTTGCCGTTTATCTAGATGGTTCAGAAAGTTATGCCTCTAACCAAACTAACTGTATTCAACTAAAACGTGATGTTCCTATTTTAGTAAATGTAGACGTGCAAACTAGCGATGTAAATACAGGTTCCGTTTTTGTTCGTTGGGTTAAACCATTATTAGGCATTAACAATCTTGACACTACGACCATTCCAGGTCCTTACGAATATAGATTGATGCACCATACAGGTTATGCTGGAACTTTTACACAAGTATACTCTGTTACTAAGACCTACTTTGCTGCATTAAATCAATTGTCGGATACTACATTTATTCATACAGGCATTAATACTCAAAACAATGCCCATACCTATAAAATAGAGTTTTATGCAAACGGACAATTTATTGGTAATGGTCAAAAAGCATCTTCTGTATTTTTATCATTAACCGCAAGCGATAATCAATTGAAATTAAATTGGCAACAGCAAGTGCCATGGACTAACAACAAATATTATATCTTCAGAAAAACTTCCTCTCAAACATTGTTTACGTTAAGAGATAGTACTAATCTTTTAACTTACACTGATACTGGCTTAGTAAATGGTTCGCTTTATTGCTACAAAGTTCAATCTAAAGGGCAATATTCAGATCCAACTATTTTTAATCCACTTTTAAATTTTTCGCAAGAAGTGTGTGATAAACCAAAAGATACAACGCCTCCTTGTGCTCCTAAATTAGAAATTGTATCGGATTGTTTAGTTCCTAGTTTAATGCTGACGTGGAATAACCCAAATAATACTTGTAGTGATGACGTTGTGAAATACCATATTTATTTTGCAGAAACAGAAGATGAAGCATTACAATTAATAGACTCTGTAAAAACTCTAAGCGATACTATTCTGGCTTTTGATAACTTAACTTCTATTGCTGGTTGTTATGCCATTACGGCGGTTGATTCGTTCGCAAATGAAAGTAGTCAGAGCGCGAAAGTATGTGTTGATAATTGCCCAGAATACGAACTACCTAATGTTATCACAATAAATGGTGATGGTGCTAATGATTTCTTTAAAGCCATCAAAAATAAATTTATTAAAGACATTGATTTGAAAGTGTATAACCGATGGGGAACATTAGTTTATGAAACTACTGACCCAGCATTTTTATGGGATGGTAAAGTGATACAATCAAAATTACAAGCAACAGAAGGGACGTATTTTTATGTCTGTCAGGTAAATGAAATAAGAGTAAAAGGCATTGTACCAAGGGATTTAAAAGGCTTTTTACAGATATTTAATAAATAGATGTTGTGTCTAAACGAACGAGTTTCATATTTTTTGTTTTAGTAGGCTACATTGTATTGCAATTTTTATGGTGGGAAGTTTTATTGGTAAGACAATCCAACAACATCATTTCCTTAAAACAAAATTTAGCTGCCTTATCCTCTAGCGACGATCAAATTATTTTAAGAGACATTGATGCTCTGCAACATAAAAAAGCTGCCCAAGTATACATGATTGTAGGGGAAGGCACTGTGTTTTTGCTAATCTTATTGTTTGGGATATACCAAGTAAGGAAATCTATTCGACGCGAAACCGCCTTAGCCAATCAGCAAAGTAATTTTATTTTAAGTGTGTCGCACGAACTCAAAACACCTATTGCTGCTACTAAACTTCAACTACAAACTTTATTAAAACACGAGTTAGATAGAGACAAACAAAAAGAATTATTAAATAATGCTTTAAATGAAACTGGTCGCTTACACAAGTTGGTTGACAATGTTTTAATGGCCAATCAAATTGAAAACAACAACTTGAGCATTCAAAAAGAAAATTTGAATTTAAGTGAATTAGTGGAAACAACCGTGAAACGTTATTTTTCAGCCCAACTCGAAAACAACACGATTCAATTACACGTAGAAAAAAATATAGACTATGAAGGTGACAAAGAATTGCTCCCTTCTATTATTATTAACTTAATTGAAAATGCGATTAAATATTCTTTTGATCTGATAAATATTGAAGTGATATTGAAAATAATAAACAATAAACCACTATTAGAAATAAAAGACCAAGGTTGTGGAATTTCTGATAACGAAAAAGAACAGGTATTTCAAAAGTTTTTTAGAAGTGGTAGCGAAAACACACGCAAAACCAAAGGCACAGGCATTGGTTTATTTATTGTAAAGAGTATTTGTGATTTACATCAAATCTCTATTAAAATTAACAACAATCAACCAAAAGGAAGTGTTTTTCAAATTCAGTTTTAAAAATGTCACGCTGAGCGTCCCGATAGCTATCGGGACGAAGCGAATTAAACAAAAACACAGTCTTAGAATTTATTGATATATTTGTCACCGAAAAAGTTCTTTACTATATTTCTTCATCAACCGAAAAAGGCTTTACTTAGCTGTAAATTAAAAGGGAATCGTGTTTAAATCACGAACTGTCGCGCAACTGTAAGTAACAATAAATGTTACAAGTCAGAAACCTACCTATTTCGAATTGACAATGCTTTCGCGAAATGAAGCTCAAGTCAGGCCTGATGTGTTAAACCACATGAATTTACATTCTGTTATAACACGTTCTCCTTCCTTTTATTCTATTTTTTTTAGCATTGCGAAATAGAGCAAAGCACCAACAACATACGTACACTTATGATGCTAAAAAAAATAATTCTCATTATACCGCTTTTGCTGCTGGTTTCGTGCGCATCAACAAATGAAGATCAACAAGCGAAAAACACAATGACAACCGTTCCGCTTTCTTACGCTAAACGTTTTACAATTAAAACTTCCGCTGATTTTACAGTGCTCGAATTACATGGTAATAAAAATGATAGCGCTATTACTGCTTCTTTTGTGTTATACAAGCATCAAAAACCTGATTACTCAAAAGAGGCTTACTACATTAAAACACCTATCAGTCGCGTTGCATCCATGAGTTCAATCTACACAACTATGATCGCGCAATTAAAATGTGAAGATAAAATCATAGCCATTGATAATGTAGATTATTATAATAATCCATTTATTCAAGAGCAAGTAAAAAAAGGCTCTATCATCGAATTATCAAAAGGTCCACAAGTTGATATTGAAAAAACCATCGCTCTACAACCTGATTTATTTTTAACCTTTGGTATGGGAAGTCCGAAAGATGATGTAGATAAAAAGCTAGTACAATCTTCTATGCCTATTGCCGTTAGTATTGACCATTTAGAAGAAACGCCCTTAGCACGCGCCGAATGGATTAAATTTTTTGCTTACTTTTTTAATAAAGAAAGTGTAGCGGATTCTCTATTTCAAATCACTGAAAAAAAATACAAGGATTTAAAAACCCTTGCAAAAACAAACCTTAATAAACCTAGTGTGCTAACCGAAATTAAATATGGTGACGCTTGGTACATCCCCGCAGGTAAAAGTTTTATCGCCCATTTAATTGAAGATGCAGGCGGCGAATACTTTTGGAAAGAAGATACTAAAACAGGAAGCTCCGCTCAATCCTTTGAAACCGTTTATGCGAAAGCAAAAGATTGCGACATTTGGATTAACTTATATAACCTCAACTCTAAAAAAGAATTACTGAGTTATGATGAACGCTATGGTTTATTTAAGGCTTGTAAAAACAATCAATTATATAATAACAATAAAACACAAAATACCTTAGGTTATAGTAACTATTGGGAAACGGGTATAACCAATCCAGATGAAGTATTAGCAGATTTAATTGCTATCTTCTCTCCTACTTTATTACCAAATCATGAGTTTACATTTTACAAGAAATTAAAATAAATTGGAACGCGGATTTAACAGATGGAACTGATTTACACTGATTATTTATTTAAAGTCTTACAAAATTAATCCTTGCTAATCTGCTTAATCCGCCAATTCCGTGTTCCTATTACTAAACTTAAATATTAAAAAAGAAGTGTAAATTTGAAAGATGCCAAAATCTAAATTCATATTCACAACCCTGATGCTACTGCTAGTTTTAGCCGTACTTGCTATTTGTGATTTATGTTTTGGAAGTACTAATTTATTTTCTATCGAAACATCCAATCCCATGTTCTCGTCTATTTTATACGACATAAGATTACCAAAAACACTCACCTCTATTATTGCAGGCTCTGGTTTAGCTTTATGTGGTTTATTGATGCAAAGCTTGTTTCGTAATCCATTAGCTGGACCTTATGTGTTAGGTGTCAGTAGTGGCTCTAGCTTATTTGTAGCCATTGCCACTATGATGATTTCCTCCATACATGTTTCAGGGTTTTTTATTATGGGTAAAAGCATTGTGACTTTATTCTCCATTATGGGAGCTTTTTTTGTGACCCTTATTATTTTATTAATCTCCCGAAAAAACAAAAGTAACGTTACTGTTTTATTAGTGGGTCTAATGCTTGGACAAATATTAAGCGCCTTTCAAGGATTAATAGAGTACATGAGCAATGCCGATAATTTAAAAACTTTTGTGATGTGGGGCATGGGAAGCGTTGGAAGTACGACCTTACAAGATTTATATTTTGTGATTCCAATTTATCTTGTGACTATTATAGCGAGTTTCTTTTTCATAAAACCGCTGAATGCTATTTTATTAAACGAGCAATACGCACAAAATCTAGGAGTGAATGTCAACGCCTTGCGCTTATCCATCATTATTATCTCGGCAGTGCTAGTAGGTGTTATTACTGCCTTTTGCGGGCCAATTGCTTTTGTAGGCATTTCGGTGCCCATTGCTTCGCGTTTGTTTTTTAAAACATCGCATCATTTGCATCAAATGACTTTTTGTTTATTGTTGGGCGCTTGTGTTGTTTTAACAGCCGATGTGATATGCCAAGTATTAAGTAGCCAGTTTATGTTACCTATTAATACAGTAACCACGTTGATTGGTTCGCCAGTAGTGATTTATTTATTGTTCAAATCTAAATTAAGTATAGGATGATAGAGATTACTAATTTAGAAATAGGCTACAAAAGCAAAGGCAAACACAACAGCGTGTTTACAGGAATTAACCTTACTTTAAGTGCAGGCGATTTAGTTGGATTAATTGGAGATAACGGCATTGGTAAATCAACGCTCTTAAAAACCATGACGGGGAATTTAGCACCACTAGCAGGCGATATAAAAATTAATAATAAACCTAGTGCTCAGTTTACGGCTCAGCAGTTAGCGCAATTATTATCGATTGTTGTGACTGAAAAAATTGGCGGTTTTAATTTAACTGTTTGGGATGTAGTAGCAACAGGCCGCACGCCATACATTAACATTTTTGGGAAACTAAGCCCAGAAGATGAAGCCATTGTAACAAAAGCAATGGAGCAATTAAACCTATTACCTTTAAAAGATAAATTGATTGATGAGCTCAGCGACGGGCAACGCCAAAAGGTAATGATTGCAAAATCCTTAGCGCAACAAACGCCTATTATTGTGCTCGACGAACCAACGGCTTTTTTAGATCATACGTCCAAACATCAATTATTTTCTATTCTTAAAAAACTCTGCGCTGAACAAGGTAAACTCATCATTGTTTCTTCGCACGATTTGGAGTTGATGAAAGCTTATATTAATCGTTCAGTTACAATGGAGGAAAATAACTCATTAGAAGTAAAATAAAAAAGTCCCAACCGAAACCGATTGGGACTTTTTATATTTTAAAAGAAAATCTTATTTCTTAACTCGCTCTACATAAGTAGCCGTGCGAGTATCCACTTTTACTAAATCTCCTTCGTTACAAAATAAAGGAACACTTACTGTCGCTCCTGAATCTAAAGTTGCTGGTTTTAATGTGTTAGTGGCTGTATCACCTTTAATTCCTGGCTCTGCATAAGTAATTTCGCAAACTACAAATGTTGGTGCTTCTGCTAAAATTACAGTGTCGCCTTCAAAAGAAATTTTCACTTCCATTTCTTCTTTTAAGAATTGGAAACTATCTCCAAATAATTTTACTGGAACGTATACTTGCTCAAATGTTTCTTTATCCATCACAACAGCAAATTCACCTTCTTGGTAAATGTATTGCATTTGTTTAAAGTCAACACGAACCACATCAACGCCTTCACCACTCCTAAAGCGGTTTTCGGTTTGTTTACCATTTAATAAGTTACGCATTTTAGCTTGGTAAAATGCACGTAAATTACCTGGTGTGCGGTGTTGCCATTCTGTAATAACTACTAATTCATTATTAAATCTAATAATCGATCCTACGTTAATATCACCTGTATCTGCCATTTGTTCTAAATTTTATGATGTTATAATTTTTTAATTTTCTAATTCATGAACCACACCCATGTTACTGAATTTTTCAATACGAGCACTGATGCGTTCTTCTGGGCTTTGTTTTTTTAATGTTGCTAAGTGTTTTAAAATTTCTGCTTTCACTGTTGCAAACATCGCTGCTTGGTCGTTATGAGCGCCGCCTAAAGGTTCGTTGATGATACCATCAATTAATCCATTTTTACTCATATCATCTGCTGTTAATTTTAAGGCTTCGGCGGCAGTTTCTTTAAAACTCCAACTACGCCATAAAATAGATGAACATGACTCAGGAGAAATAACCGAGTACCATGTGTTTTCTAGCATCAATACTTTATCGCCAATACCAATTCCTAAGGCTCCACCACTAGCACCTTCGCCAATGATGATACAAATTACAGGAACTTTTAATTGCGTCATCTCTAATAAGTTTCTTGCAATAGCTTCACCTTGGCCACGTTCTTCCGCTTCTAATCCTGGATAAGCTCCTGGAGTGTCAATAAAAGTAACAATTGGTTTATTAAATTTTTCGGCCATCTTCATTAAACGTAATGCCTTGCGGTAACCTTCAGGATTAGCCATACCAAAACGACGTATTTGACGCATCTTCGTATTAATTCCTTTTTGTTGTCCAATAAACATAACGGTTTGTCCATCAACGTCACCAAATCCTCCAACCATGGCTTTATCATCGCCAACGGTTCTATCTCCATGCAATTCAATAAATGAACTATTAGAAACAGCGTCGATATATGCTAAAGTGTAAGGTCTTTCGGGGTGACGACTTACTTGTACTCTTTGCCAAGGGGTTAGGTTAGAAAAAATCTCAACACGTTTCGAATGAATTTTAGCTTCCACTTCTTTAACAGCTTTGCTCATATCCACTTTGCTTTTTTCAGCAACGCTTTTCAATTTCTCTAATTCTTCTTCTAACTCCTGAATTGGCTTTTCAAAATCAAGATAAATCATTGTGTGTAGTGTAATTAGTTAGGGGGCAAAGATACTAAAAATTTGAAAAAACGCCACTTGTAACTAATTGATTTTCAATTATAATTATCAGTAAAACAGTACTTAATCGCCTTTTATGGTCAATTTTATACTTCTTGTTTTCTTTTTGCTTGAACAAAAAGAAACAAAAATTCAAGGCCAAAGACCAACTCCAATCTTTTTCTCCCATTAAAAGCCTGCGCAATGCCGCCGAAAAAATTGTAGTTCGCACTCTTTCGCCAAAATCAGCCGCACTATTACTAACTTATGCAGTGGTGTAAAAAAGTACATATATTTACGGTATGATATGTTTCCCTAATGCTAAAATAAACCTTGGATTAAATATTACTGAAAAACGTACAGATGGTTTTCATAATATAGAAACTGTTTTTTATCCAATAGGTTGGAATGATGCTTTGGAAGTAATTGAAAATAAGAATTCGAAACAAGAATTTAATTTACACTTAAGTGGCTTAGCAATTTCTGGAAATATAGAAGATAACTTATTATACAAAGCCTATCAAATTATTAAGCAAACCAAAACAGTTCCTGCTATTGATGTCTATCTGCATAAAACATTACCCATGGGCGCTGGCCTTGGTGGCGGAAGTGCAGACGCGGCATTTTTTATAAATTTGTTGAATGACCAATTTCAATTAAATTTTACAGAAACAGAACGTATTGATATTGCTCGACAATTAGGAAGCGATTGCGCTTTCTTTATAAAAAATTCTCCAGTATATGCTGCACAAAAAGGTGATGTATTTACGGACATCAAATTAGATTTAAGTCATTTATATATTGCTATTATTTATCCAAATGTTCATAGCAATACGAAGGAAGCTTATAGTTTAGTAAAACCTCAACAGCCTAATAAATCTTTATTGGATGTTATTAAACAACCTATTACAACTTGGAAAACGGATTTAGTAAATGATTTCGAAAAATCTATTTTTAGTTTATATCCTATTGTAGAACAAACAAAACATGATTTGTATGAACTTGGTGCAGTCTATGCTTGCATGAGTGGTAGTGGAAGTGCAGTGTTTGGGTTATTTGAAAAAGAGCCAGATATAAAACACTTAACTCAATTTCCTCATTGGATTGGGAAGATGAAGTAAATCGGATACTTCGGCTCCGCTCATTATCCGAAATCTAAACTGGTGGCTGAGCGGAGTCGAAGTCACAAATTAAAACAAAAAAGCCTCAACATAATTGTTGAGGCTTCTTAAATAATAATAACAGAATTAATTCTTAACGACTTTACTTGTTTTAAGTACATCGCCTTGTTTGTTTTTAATAGACACCGTATAAATACCATTAGCGTATTTTGAAATATCAAATTCTACATGGGCATCAAAAGATTGAGTTAACATTAACTTTCCAGTAACATCAAAAATCTCAACAGATGATTTGTCGTTAGTATTCATGTATATATTTAATACATCAGATGTTGGATTTGGTCCTACGAAAATACTAGCAATATCTTGCCCTAATTCATTAGCACTTAAATTAATATCTTTTGTGTTGGTTCCTACTTTATTTAAAATCCAGTTGTTTGGGTCCACTCCAATACTGGTTACTGTTCCAGTTAATGGGAAACTATAATTTTCAATAGTTTGACCGTGATATAATCTTACAATCGTATCTGGCTTAGCCGTTCTACTAATTCTGTAATCAACATGAGTCATAAATAATGGGACAGAAGAAGGAAAGGATTGTGTTTGTGTAGATTTTAAATAAAACACTCCGCCACCTTGATTCCATGAAACAGAAAAAGTAGGATATCCTTGTCCGTAATACCATTGGTTAAAAAACTGAGTAAAATTCAATCCACTTTGCGCTTCCATAAAGTTTTTAAACTCTATAACAGTTGCAGTACTGCTACCATAAGTAGTTTGAAAAGCTCTGATGGCTGGGAAAAATACTGAGTCATTATTAATTTCATAACGTAACGAATGCACAACCGCGCTACCTTTATCATATGTTAATCTTGAACTAAATATTCTAGTAGCATTCATGGTATCTGCATTCGTAAAATAGCAACTTCCACCTAACTGCGACATTACGTTTGTGTGTACGTCTAACATTTTTTGTGTAGCGGTTGTTCCTGTACCCGTCATATATTGGTGACATAAATATTCAGAATAACTAGCCCAACCTTCGTTAATAAAAATATCTTTCCAAGAGGCACAAGTTACATTGTCGCCCCACCATTGATGTCCTAATTCATGCGCATCTAATTCAAAATCAAAAAAGCCTAAACTTGTCATGGTTTGATGTTCCATTCCACCACCAAATGGTGCCATACAATGTCCGTATTTTTCTTTATAAAATGGATACATACCAAATATGTTTGACATAAAATTCATAGTTGGAACAATTTTATTTAGAGCCGTTTTTTGAGTAGCCCAAGCTGTATTATTTATAGCATTATCATAAATAAAATTTTGAATGTAAATAGAATCATTTACTAAATATTGAGGTTTAGCGTATAAAATATAAGGCTTATACTTTGCAGTAGCTACAGAAATTAAATAATAATCGATTGGATATTTTGATTGCCATTCGTAACGTTTTTTATTTCCAATTGAGACAATGTTTTTCAATAAACCGTTTGAACCAACCATGTTTGCAGAATCGGTGGTTGCATATACCCAAGATGAATCTATTTTATCTCTTAAAGCTTGTTTACATGGAAACCAATGATAAGCACATAAACTTTCACTTAAGCTCCAAGTTACTTGATTTCCCCAAGAGCCTGATGTTCCAACATTATAACCGTCACCAATAGCTGCTGCTCCACCAGTAGGTGCTGTACCTTTATAATATACGACTGCAGTAAATAATTGATTTTGTGCAATAGGAGTACCTGCAGTTGCTAGGGCTAAACTATCTCTTCGTACAAAATTACGTTTAGCACCGTTTACATAAACCGAATCGATGGTGTGATTTTCGTGAAGTACAAAAGCAAACGAATCTAAAGAAGTTGTTAATACTTTAGCTATGCTTTTTACATTACCACTAACATACAACGTATTACGTTCAACATTAATGTTCAAATGATAAAACTTTAAGTCATACATGTTTTCTTTAGGCGCAACAGCTGATTGAGCTGTTTTTGCAACAGCAGCATTAATAGCCATTTGCTTATTAAAACGCTGTGCTTTATGATCAGCACAATAGTGGGTTTGAGAAAATGAATTTAGCGCCGAAAAAAATGCTAAAGAAAAAGTAAATAATTTTTTCATAGATACAGTGGTTTTAGTTCGTGATATTTTTTGATTATAAAATATTGAATATCTAAGCTAAACTATATAAATGTTAAACACACTATATTTTGTCGAAAAATATATAAACGGTAATTTTTATATATAATTTTGTTTAACCTTTGTTCAATTATGAAATATTTCTGGATTTTTTTATTGTTTTCTTTCTCCCTAGTTCTTAATATACAAAGTGCTTTCGGGCAAACTGATACTTTGCATTTGTACCAAGCTTACTCTTCTTTTTCGAACGAAGAAAAAGCTGAATGGACAGCATTTGAAAATAATTGGAACTATGTTGAATACACTGAATTGAAACAAAAACAAAAAATTAAAAAACTAAATTGCAAAAATTGCGGGAGTTTTTATGCAGATATTTACATAGAAATAAATGCCACTGGAGAATTGACTGCTGTTGTATTTAAAAAAGGAAAAATATGTGGACAACCTATTTCAAACGATACGTTAATTAATGCATTTGAAGAGTCTTTAAAGGCACAAACCTTCAACTATTTAAAAAACAGGCAATTTATTGCCAGATTTGGGCATATTTTAAAGTGCTAAATTCCCGAAACCTATTAACTTTGCGCTGCAATTATGGTAACATATAATCCTAAAGACTGGTTCACCCTTATTATACAGTTTCACAAAAGTGATACGTTTAGAAGGTTATTTTGGTCGCTTGTAAGTATTGGCGGTTACTCAGCAGTCATAGTTTATTCTGAAGCCCATTTTTTTCATTTAGAAACTAAAAACCCAACAGTGATGCATTCCATTTTAGGTTTTGTATTATCGATGTTGTTGGTTTTTAGAACTAATTCTGCTTATGACCGCTGGTGGGAAGGCAGGAAAGTTTGGGGAAGTACATTAAATAATTCAAGGAATTTAGCGTTAAAACTTTCTGTGATTTTAGTGCATGATAAAGACAAACAAGAGATAAAACATTTAATTACAAATTATGTGTTTGCTTTTAAAAATCATTTAAGAGGAAAGTATATTCAAGAAGAGTTTATTCAAACGGACAATATTAATTTATCTCAATTTGCGGATGCAACTCATAAACCAAATTACATAGCAAAATCATTGTATTCTAAAATAAATAGCTTGTACTTGAATAAAGATATAACTGGAGATCAACTCATCATTTTAAACGAAGAATTAAAATCGTTTACAGATAATGTGGGTGCTTGCGAACGTATTAAAAACACGCCAATCCCATACTCCTATAATATCTTTTTAAAGAAGATGATATTTTTATATATCATGTCTTTGCCCATATTTTTTGGTAGCGAATTTGGTTATACTACTGTTCCCATTTCAATTATTGTATTGTATGTATTTGCAAGTATTGAATTAATTGCCGAAGAAATTGAAGATCCTTTTGGAGAAGACGATAACGACTTACCATTGGATGATATTTGCGGAAGAATAAAAACAAATCTTAACGAAATTTTAAATTAATATGTATCAAAACGATTTAATACTTAGAGCAGCAAAAGGAGAACAAGTTGAACGTGTGCCGATTTGGTTAATGCGCCAGGCAGGACGTATTTTACCTGAATACAAAGCAACTCGCTCCCGTGCTAAAAACTTTATTGAGTTTGTAAAAAATCCTGAATTAGCGGCAGAAGTAACAATACAACCAGTTGATATTTTAGGAGTTGATGCTGCTATTATCTTTTCGGATATTTTAGTAATTCCAGAAGCAATGGGATTACCTTATCAAATGATTGAGGCTAAGGGGCCAAACTTTGAGAAAACCATTAAGTCTCAAAAAGATATTGATGATTTGCGTATTGCAGATGCTGGTGATTTAGATTATGTAATACAAGCTATTAAATTGGCAAAAAAAGATTTAAATAATCGCGTGCCTTTAATTGGTTTTGCAGGTGCTCCGTGGACACTAATGGCTTACATGGTAGAAGGTAGTGGAAGTAAAACATTTAGCCAAGCAAAAAAATTCTTTTATCAAGAGCCAGCATTAGCGCACCAATTATTAGAAAAAATTACTCAAAGCACAATTGCTTATTTAAAGGCACAAGTTGCTGCTGGCGCTGATATGATTCAAATTTTTGATAGTTGGGCAGGCGTTTTGGGTCACGAGCAATATTTAGAATTTTCTTTAAAATACATTTCAAAAATTTGTGATGCTATTGAGCCTTTAGTTCCAGTAACGGTATTTGCAAAAGATGCGCACTTTGCATTAGCAGACATGGCAAAATTAAATTGCAATACTATTGGTTTAGATTGGACCATAAATCCGCAAGATGCAAGAATAATTATAGGTCACGAAAAAACATTACAAGGTAATGCTGACCCTTGCATGTTATATGCGGATGAAAAAAGCATCGAAGCAACGGCGCGTAAAATGGTAAATGCCTTTGGTAAACAGCGTTACATTGCTAATTTAGGTCATGGTTTGTATCCAGACTTAGATAAGAATAAAGTGAAATTCTTTATTGATTGCGTGAAAGGATTATAAAACAAAGAAGGCTTACAATTATTTAAGCCTTCTTTGTTTTACATCTTCTCCAATTGATTATTGGTTAATTTACAATTCACCCATTCTCCATCTAAATTGGCATCATACTTTTTATAAAACTCAATAGCTGGGGTATTCCAATCTAGTACTTGCCATTCCATACGACGCACTTTTTGTTCCTTGCTAACTTGTACTACCTTGTCAAATAATAATTTACCAAGTCCTTTTCCACGTTGCGATTCGGTTACAATAATGTCTTCTAAAAACAAACATTTACCTTTCCAGGTACTATATTTATAATAATATAAAGCTAAGCCAACAATGACTTCATTTTCAAGCGCCACAAAAAAATCAAACTGTTTATCATTACCAAAACCC
>SYEI01000280.1 GCA_005800865.1 Bacteroidota bacterium
GCTAATAATAATCTATCCGCGCAAAACTCAATATATTGACACATTAAATCAGCGTTCATTCCAATTAAACGTACTGGAATAGCGTCTGACACAAATTCTTTTTCAATCACTACCGCATCCGTAATAATTTTAGTTACGGTTTCTTTTGGTAATTTATTTTTTACGTGATCAGAATATAACATACACGCAAAATCACAGTGTAAGCCTTCGTCACGAGAAATTAACTCGTTACTGAAACTTAATCCTGGCATTAAGCCACGTTTTTTTAACCAGAAAATAGAACAGAAAGAACCAGAGAAGAAAATTCCTTCAACTGCTGCAAAAGCAATTAAACGCTCAGCAAAACTTCCATTATTAATCCAAGTTAAAGCCCAATCTGCTTTTTTACCCACGCATGGTACTGTTTCAACTGCATGTAATAATTTATCCTTTTCAACTGGATCTTTAATATATGTATCAATTAATAAAGAGTATGTTTCAGAGTGGATGTTTTCCATCATCACTTGAAAACCATAAAAGAAACGAGCCTCAGGGTATTGTACTTCGTTTAAGAAGTTAATCGCTAAGTTTTCGTTTACAATTCCATCACTTGCAGCAAAAAACGCTAAAACATGTTTCACAAAATGACGTTCGTTATCATTTAACTTATTATTCCAATCACCAAGGTCATTAGATAAGTCAATTTCTTCGGCTGTCCAGAAACTTGCTTCTGATTTTTTATAATATTCCCAAATATCGTTGTGTTTGATTGGGAAAATAACAAAGCGGTCTTTGTTTTCTGCTAGTATTGGTTCTGTCATAAATCGGTCTTTATATATATAGCTTATTATTAAAAAATAGTAAGCGTTTTAGTTTAAATCTTCGTTCTACAAATCTGATTAAAAATGATTGGATTTTTAGAAAATGAAATTAACATTAAGGCTGTTTTTTTAACATTGAGAAATTAACAGCCATCGTTGATAAGTGGCTAATTTCCTTATGTATCAAGCAATTAAAGAAATTATAAAAAAAAGTGAAAAAAAATTGTTCGTTGTATTTATTTTTTTGTTAAGAGATGTAAGATTTGTTATAAAAATGCTTCAAAACACTTGATTTTATTGAAAAATTTACCTTTTTCACAAAATGGTATTAACCTACAAGGAATTATTATCCAAAATTTTATGGAATAAATCCGATTCGTCTATCTAAACAAAGTATTAATCTTAAAAAAAATAAATAGTATGCGAATTTTAAAGTCAATCATCATTGCAAGTTTAGTAACCTGCTTTGTAGCATGTAGTAACAAATCAGAAAACTTTAGTTCAAGAGATAAAGCTTCTGCCGCAGACGAAGGTTTTGCCGGCGGTGGAATGGAAGTAGATGCAACCACCGTTGATTTAACACCACCACCAGCCGAAAAATCAGTAGCAGAAGAACCCAAAAACATAACCGAACAAAAACTCATTAAAAACGGCGACATCAGTTTTGAAGTCAAAAACATCAAAGACACCAAAGCTTTTTTACAAAAGGTAATATCAAAACACAAAGGCTATATCTCTAACGAAAAAATAGAAGATTACCGCATTAACCCAACTGAGATTTTAACGGTAAGAGTGCCTAATTCAAATTTCGATCATATCATTAATGAAATAGGTTTACAAGTTGGAGAATTCGATTCGAAACGCATAGACATTGAAGATGTAACCGCAGAATTTGTAGATATTGAAGCGCGCTTAAAAAACAAAAAACAACTAGAAGGAAAATATCAGGAATTGCTAGCCAAAGCAAATAACATGGCTGATATCTTAAAAATTGAAAAAGAAATTTCTTTAATTAGAGAAGATATTGAATCTACCGAAGGACGTTTACGTTATTTAAATAATCAAGTTGGTTACAGTACTTTAATCATTACCTATTATGAAAAAAGAGCAACCGCTGGTTTTCATTTTGGAAGTAAAATAAGTGAAGCGCTTTCAGATGGAGGCATGGGCTTTTTATGGTTTTTAATTGGGATGACGCAACTTTGGCCAATGTGGTTAATAGGTGGTTTAATTTGGTATATAATATACAAAATCGTAAAACGTCGAAAAAATCAGAAATTACAGCAAAAAACTATTCAATAGCCTTTTTTAGTAGTGTAAATATTAAAAAAATGCTATTTTTGTTATCTAATTTTTTAAAACAGAACGATGATTGATTTAACAGGAATAATTTCCATAAGCGGACAACCAGGATTATATAAAGTAGTTGCACAATCTAAAAACGGAATTATAGTTGAAGGTTTAGCAGATAAAAAACGTACCTCTATTAGCTCTACAGCTAAAGTTAGCTCTTTAGAAGATATTAGTATGTTTACTACTGGCGAAGATAAACCAGTTTCTGAAATCATGAAATCAATTTTTGATAAAGAAAAAGGTGGTGCAGCTATCGATGCTAAAGCAGATGATAAAGCAATTACAGCTTATTTTGAAGCAGTTTTACCTGAGTATGATAAAGAGCGTGTTTACACAAGTAATATGCGTAAATTATTTACTTGGTATAATGGTTTACAAACTACAGGTAACTTAAAAGTAAAAGAAGCAGAAACTACTGAAGAGTCTGCAGAAAAGAAAATTGTAAAAGCAGCAACTGAGAAAAAAGCAGCAGCTAAAAAAACAGCTACTAAAGATACTACCAAAACAAAAACTAGCACTGGTGTTAAAAAAACAGCTGGTGTTAGAAAAACTGGTGTAGCTTAATTAGCTTGCTGATATATATTGAAAGCCCTTTCGAAAGAGAGGGCTTTTTTATTTTTATTATGTTTTGGGCGTGTCGGCGCTGCGCCTACGTTGAAGCTACAGCGCAAGCGTAAAGTGACAACGCCGCCGGGTTGACCCGCTGCAATCTTTTGCAAGAGGCAGGCAAAAGGATTTTCGCTTGCATCCCTCACGCAGGACTTGTTTTAAGACAGAAGTGTAAACTCCGAACATTAAAACGTAAAACCCGCGTGAGGGATTGAGGCATTGTTTGAGCTCTTTTTATTTGCGCCGCAGGACAAATAAAAAAGCGAGTGCCGAAAGCCCGGCCCGCAGGGACACGCCCAAATGATTATTATCCATATCGATTGGCAAATTCTTAATAAACACTTATCTTCAATCCTTAAAACATTATAAATGAACAGACATTATTTATCCGAAGATTTTAGAGTAAGTAACTGGGAAAGATTAGAACCTTTTTTTGAAGAATTAAAAAATAGAAAAATTAATTCGGTTGCCGAATTAAAACAATGGATGAAAGATCACAGCGAATTAGATGCTGTACTAAATGAAGACGGCGCTTGGCGCTACATCAAGATGACTTGCAATACTCAAAACGAAGAATTGCAAGAATCATTTAATTATTTTGTGACATCTATTGAACCACATATTTCTCCGTACAGCAACGACTTAAATAAAAAGTTAATTGATTGTCCTTTTATTGACGAATTAGAAAAAGACACCTACTTCGTGTATGTACGTGGTGTTAAAAAAAGCATTGAATTGTACCGCGAAGAGAATATTGAATTGCAGACAGAATTGCGTCAGAAAGAACAAGAGTATGGAAACATCTCTGCGGCGCAAACCATCACCTATAATAAAGAAGAAATTACTTTACAAAAAGCAGCTACCTATTTTAAAAGTAATGATAGAGAACTACGCGAAAGCATCTACCATCAAATACAAGCACGCCGTGCAGAAGATGAAACTGAATTAAATACATTGTATGATGAGTTGATTGCTTTGCGCCACC
>SYEI01000281.1 GCA_005800865.1 Bacteroidota bacterium
AATTATTTCCGTTTCAAGTCTTGCCATAGGTGTTGCCGCAGCAAGTTCAACAAGAGAGCCTATTGTTTTGGCAACTGTTGCCGGATTAGTGGCTGGTGCTTTATCAATGGCTGCAGGCGAATATGTGTCGGTTAGCTCTCAAACCGATACAGAAAAAGCAGATATCGAAAGAGAAATGCAAGAGCTTAAAGATATGCCTGTTGAAGAATTAAATATTCTTGCTCAAATTTATGAGAAGAGAGGCTTAAAAAAAGAAACGGCTATGCAAGTAGCTATTGAACTAACAGAGAAAGATGCCTTAGGAGCACACATTAGAGATGAATTGGGGATAAACGAAATTAGTCAAGCTAACCCTATCCAAGCAGCTATCGCCTCAGGAACAGCATTTACTGTTGGAGGTATACTGCCTCTATTGGTTGTTCTTTTTGCGCCAGTTAAAGGAATGGAATATTGGTTATATGGCTTCACGACTATTTTTCTAATTATCTTAGGCGCTATAGCTGCAAAAACAGGCGGCTCAAGCATCTCAAAAGCAATTATTCGTATTACCATTTGGGGTACACTTGCCATGGGTTTATCGGCATTAGTAGGTTATATATTTGGTGTGAGAGTATAATATTGATTATTAAAATTCATTGATAAAATAAATGTTGTTTTTATAATTATTGGAAGATATAATGAAACCAAAAGTTGATCATTACATAAGCGAACTCAACAAATTTAAAAAGGAAATCGAACAATTAAGAGCCATTGTTTTGGATTGTGGGTTGGTAGAGGAATTAAAATGGGGCGTGCCTTGTTATATGTTTCAAAAAACTAATCTCATCATGCTTGGCACTTTTAAAGAGTTTTGCATCATTAGTTTTTTGAATGGTGTTTTATTAAACGATGCAGAGCATATTTTAAGCAAGATGGGCGAAAACACGCAAACGAGTCGTGTGATTAAATTTACGGATACTAAAGAAATTATTAAGTTAAAAGCTATAATCAAAGCCTACATTTTTGAAGCTATTGAAATAGAAAGAGCGGGATTGAAAGTGGAGTTAAAAAAAACGGAAGATTATACAATGCCCGAAGAACTTATTGCCACCTTAAAAAAAGATGCAAAGTTTAAAAAAGCGTTTGAGGCATTAACACCAGGGCGACAAAGAGGTTACTTATTACATTTTTCTGGCTCAAAAAACTCACAAACTCGTCAATCACGCATTGATGCTTGCTCCTCACGTATTTTAGACGGTAAAGGCATACATGATTGCATTTGTGGTTTATCTAAAAAAATGCCTGGCTGCGATGGTTCGCATAAGCAATTAAAACAATAAAAGCAGAAACTATTTTGCAATAGCTTTTTTAGTTAAAGGAATTAATACAATCATTCCTATAATGAAAAAGATAATTAAGGATAAAATAGAAGCACGCATGCCACCCATTACTTGGCTAATCACACCAAAGGAAACGGTTCCTAAAATCATTCCTAGTTTTTCAATCACATCGTAAAAGCTAAAAAAGCTAGTATGATCTTCGGTTTCAGGTAAATACTTACTATAGGTACTTCGCGATAAGGCTTGCACACCGCCCATTACTAAGCCCACTAAAAATGCAACAATATAAAACTCAACTGGCGTATGTACCACTGCATAGGTAAATACACAAATAAAAACCCATATAGCAATGGATGTCATTAATGCTTGAATGTTACCAATTTTGCGAGATAACCAAGAAAATAAGAAAGAGCCAGCAATGCCTACAAACTGAATAATTAAGATACTAACGATTAAGGCATTTGTTTTTGCTTTTTCAGCAGCTTCTCCTTCACCCCATTCAATCTCGTTTCGCGCAAATAATACCGCCACAACCATAATGGTTTGTACGCCCATATTATAAAAAAAGTAACTCGTTAAAAAACGCTTTAATAAAGGCATTAATTTTATTTGAGCCCACACATTTCTTAATTCTTTAAATCCTTTTGATACCAAGCCTTTTTTATCGCCACCATGTGCCTTATGATTTTTGTTTGGCAAATTAGCAAAAGTATATTGCGCAAATCCCATCCACCAAATACCTGTAAGTAAAAATGCATACTTCACTTTAAAAAAACCTTTGGTGCTAACTACAATTCCATTAACTACTGTTTCTTCGTATTTAAAAACAATGATACCAACCAAACATAAAATTAATAATAACGAACTTCCAAAATACCCTAAAGCAAAACCACGAGCACTTACTTTATCTTGATTTTCAACAGAAGCAATTTCGGGTAAATACGAATTGTAATACACCAAACTACCCCAAAAACCAATGGTTGCTGTAATAAAAGGAATAAAACTTAATTCTAAATGTTCTCTGGTAAAAAAGAAAAGACACATACATGAAATAGAACCCAAGTAACAAAAAAATTGAAGGAAACGTTTTTTATTTCCTAAGTAATCGGCTACTCCACTTAAAATAGGCGTAATTAAAACAACAATAGATAAAGCAAAAGCGTATATAAAAGTATAGATGTTTTGATTTTCGAATTCAAACCCTAAAAAATTAACGGTGTGCCCTAAAAAGTTTTTATTTTCATCATGTGTGGTGACATAATCATAAAAATTAGGGAAGATAGCAGAGGTAATAACCAAAGGGAACACAGAGTTTGCCCAGTCGTAAAACGACCAAGCTCTGATTGTTTTTGCGTTATCTTTTTCTATTAAATTCATATGTAGTTATTATTGTTTTTTTAATTGTCACATGACCTCATTAACAAACTGTCTAATTCTTTATAATCTCGAACTCCACTCTTCTGTTCTTGGCTCTATCAATATCCGTATCGTTACTGGCAATAGGCATTAAACTTCCGTAGCCTTTAAAGTACATTTTATTTTGTACGCCTTTTTTAATTAAGTACTCAAATACTTCGCGAGCGCGTTGCTCAGATATTTTTTGATTTTTACTTTTAGAGCCCACGTTATCCGAATGTCCATTAATTTGCACTTCCATTTGAGGATTACGCAATAAATATTGCGCCAACTTATTTAATTCTGAATACGATTCGGGTAATAAATAGTAACGAGCATTTTCAAAAAAGATATTTTTTAAAGCGATCTTCTCTCCCACTTTCACATCTTTCTTAACCTCTAAAACAGAGTCCTGTTCCAAATTAAAAGAACCTACAATTTCTACTTTCACTTTTTCTACTGCTTCTTTTGCTTTTACAAGCGAAATATCATCCACAAAATAATAAGCTTCCTTAAATCCTAACTTAAACACATTCATTCGAACCATGTCTTTTTTAACATTTGGCGAAAAATTACCGATGGTTAAATATTTCTCACCTCCATCCGCTAAATATTTTCCTGAAATTTTGAACCATTGGTAGCCATTAATAAAGCTTCCTTTTTTAGATACCGAATCAATTAATGCCGATTTAACCACATCGCCTTTGCTTTTATAACCCATTTTAGTAAATAAAGCGCCAAACGACTTCAAACTGGCATTGCTCCAAAAAGCCAATCGGATGTACATTTCATATTCATAGGTAGTTCCGCGATGCAGAGGTTCAGCAAACTTAACTTGCACAAACTCTTTATATTTTTTTTGAAAGCGGAGTCCTGCGTAGCACTTTCCTGTTCTGGCACCTTTAAAACGAGAAGTATCGTTACTAATAGGTTCCTGATAAAAATCGACACTTGCTATTTGTTGCCAAGGGATGGCCTGTTTAATACTTCCAGATTTCTTTCTATAATTCTCAAAACTACCATTTGGCACCAAGTTTTTGATGATTTCGGGGCTTTGTTGGGCAAAAACCAGAGAAGAAAGACTAATTATGGCTAATATGTATGCTTTTTTAAGGTTCATATACAATGGCAAATGTAAGTTTTAGACTATATTCCATAAATTTTTGTTATGAACATTTGTTATTATAAAAAAAAGTGTATATTTGCAATCCAATTTAAAAAAACAGATTAATACCTAAATAGAATGGCAAATCATAAGTCGGCAATAAAAAGAATTAGATCAAATAACGCTAAACGTTTACAAAATCGTTATTATGCAAAAACAACTCGTAATGAGATTAAAAAATTACGTGGTTCTGAAACTAAGAAAGAAGCAGCAGCTTTATTACCAAAAGTAGTAGCGATGTTAGATAAATTAGCTAAAAAGAGCGTTATTCACAAAAACAAAGCAGCTAACTTAAAATCAAAGTTGACTAAAAAAGTAAATGCAATAGCAAAATAATAATTGCTACAGAAATAATTCAAAATCCCGCTAATTAGTGGGATTTTTTTTTAAACTTAATACTAAATTAATTAGGCTTTAAGTAATTATTTTATAATTTTGTCGGAAATAACAAAAAATACATAACCCTTATAAATGATGAATACTAAAACTTTACGAAACTTAAGTCTTGCTGTTGGTACAACTGCTTTATTAGTAGGTTGCAATGGTTTAGGAAAAATGGTAAAAAAACAATCCACTTTTTCTTATGATGTTAAACCAAATCCATTAGAAATGCATGGAGATAGCGTAGGCTTTACCGTAACAGGAAAGTATCCTGCTAAAATTTTCGCTAAAAAAGCAACAGTTACTTTAACACCAGTTGTAAAATATGCAGGTGGAGAGAAAGCATTAAAGCCAGTAATTTTAGTTGGTGAAAAAGCTACTGATCCAGGTCAAAAAATTAGTTATGAAAAAGGTGGTACTTTTAGCTACACATCTGAGAAATTTGCTTACGAGCCAGCAATGAAAGTTGCTACTGTTGAGTTACGTGCTCAAGGTGTTGTAAAGAAAAAATCAAAAGATTTCACTCCAGTTAAATTAGGTGATGGTACTGTTGTTACTCCTTTATTAGTTCGTAATGATGAAAAAGGAATTTATGCAAAAGATGCTTTTGTTAAATCTACTCCAGTTAACCAAACAGCTAACGTATATTATTTAGTTAACAAATCTGATGTTCGTGCTAGCGAAATGAAAAGTGATGAGGTTAAAAACTTAAATACTTTTATTAGCGAAAACATTAATAACGTTTGGTACGAATTCAAAGATATCAATGTATCAGCTTACGCATCTCCAGATGGTGAGTTATCATTAAACGAAAACTTAGCTAAAGACCGTGCTAAATCTGGTTCTAAAGCTTTAATGAATGAGTTTAAGAAAAACAAAAACAAAGATCAAAAATTTGGTAAAGAAGAAGCAAACTATGTAACTCAAACTACTGCTGAAGATTGGAATGGTTTCAAATCTTTAATGGAAGGTTCTTCTATTGCTGATAAAGATTTAATTTTACGTGTATTAACAATGTACACAGATGGTGATCAACGTGAAAAAGAAATCAAAAATTTATCTAAAACTTATACTGAAGTAGCTGATAAAATTTTACCAAAATTACGTCGTTCAGTTTTAACTGTTAACGTTAACAAAAAATCTCGTACAGATGAGCAAATCACTAAATTAACTACTACTTTCCCTGATTCTTTATCAGTTGAAGAGATGTTATATGGTGCTACTTTAACTAATGATGTAAACACTAAAGTGGCTATTTACACTGCTGCTGAGAAAAAATATGGTTCAGACTGGAGAACATCTAATAATTTAGGTGTGGCTTTATTAATGAATAACAAAGTTTCTGAAGCTGGTGAAGCATTTAAACGTGCTGAAGTTAACGCTGCTGGAAACCCAATCGTTATGAACCACATGGGTATTATTTCTGCTAAAGCAGGTGACCGTAAAAAAGCAATGGAATATTATGACAAAGCTAACGGTGCTGGTTCAGAAGTAAACTACAACAAAGGTATCATGAACGTTCGTGATGGTAAATATGCTGATGCAGTTTCTAACTTTGGTGATAACAAAGGATTTAACAAAGCATTAGCTGAATTATTAAACGGTAACAATGGTGCAGTAGCAACTACTTTAGATAACAGTAATGAAAAAGATATGGCAATGGCTTCTTACTTAAAAGCAGTTGCTGCAGCTCGTAACAATAATACAGCTGACGTTATCTCTAACTTAAAAACAGCTATCGAAAAAGATGGTTCTTTAAAAGCTTGGGCTAAAGATGATGCAGAGTTCTTAAAATTACGCGAAAACGCTGATTTCAAAGGAATGACTAACTAAGATATTTTAATTCTAAAAAAGCTCTCTGAAAAATCAGAGAGCTTTTTTTATGCCTAAAATTCTGTATATTTAAAAACGAAACTTTGTAAATAGTTATGGCAAAAGTAATTCCGTTTAAAGCAATACGCCCTGAAAATGATAAGGTACATTTAGTGGCTTCCCGTTCGGTTGATGGTTATAATTCAGCAGAGCTAAGAGATAAATTAGCAGGCAACCCCTACTCTTTTTTACATGTCATTAATCCTGATTTTGAAGATGGGATTAAAACAAAACCAGGCTCTAAAGAAAGATTACATAAAGTGAAAAATCACTTTAAAAAATTTGTTAGAGAAAAAATATTTTTGCGTGAGGATAGTCCTTGTTATTATTTATACCGTCAAGTAAAAGAAGGCAACGAGTTTATTGGTATCATTGCTTGTACAAGTATTGATGATTACATGAGCGGCGTCATTAAAATACACTAACAAACATTAACCACACGCGAAGAAAAATTAAAAGATTAT
>SYEI01000282.1 GCA_005800865.1 Bacteroidota bacterium
AAATGCCTACGCTAAAATAAATAAACTCACCCGAACGATGAGATGGCGCAGGAATAGCATGCGCAAACGTATTATTATCTATTGGGTTCAAATTTTTATAACGATGGCTCGATGTGGTTGGTCCAACAAAAAAGCCAAAGCCTCTAAAAAATTGAGCATCCATCTGAAAAGCGAGATGAAGCAGTGCGAAGCAAATGATGATTTTTTTAAACATAGTTTTAAGCGCTAACAGTTTCCATTGTTTGATTTACTTTTTTCACAAGGCCTTGTAATACTTTTCCTGGTCCAACTTCTGTAAAATGTGTTGCTCCATCTTCAATCATTTGAACAACTGTTTGAGTCCATTTTACTGGAGCGGTTAATTGTAAAATTAAATTCTTTTTAATATCCTCTGGATTTGAAACTGCATATGCGGTTACATTTTGGTATACAGGACAAATTGGTTGATTAAAGGTTGTTGCATTAATAGCTGCTTCTAACTCCACACGAGCTGGTTCCATTAATGGCGAATGAAAAGCACCACCAACTGGCAATACTAAAGCTCGTTTGGCTCCAGCTGCTTTCATTTTTTCGCAAGCAATATTAATTCCTTCAATAGAACCAGAAATCACTAACTGACCTGGGCAGTTATAATTTGCAGCTACTACTACGTGTCCGCTATCCGAAATTTCTTTACAAATGTTTTCAATGACATCATCTGCTAAATTTAAAACAGCTGCCATCGTTGATGGATTTAACTCGCAAGCCTTTTGCATAGCCATCGCACGTTTAGAAACTAAAGTTAATGCACTTTCAAAACTTAAGGTTTTGTTTGCTACCAATGCAGAAAATTCTCCTAAGGAATGACCTGCTACCATATCAGGAATAAAAGACTCTCCCATAGTTGCCGCTAAAATAACCGAATGTAAAAATATAGCTGGTTGAGTAACTTTAGTTTGTTTTAATTCCTCGTCTGTACCAGCAAACATTGTATCAGTGATATTAAATCCTAATATATCGTTTGCTTGGTGAAACATTTTTTTTGCTAAATCTGAGTTATCGTATAACTCTTTTCCCATTCCAGAAAATTGAGAACCTTGACCTGGAAATACAAATGCTTTTTTCATGATAAAACTACGTGGTTTTGTTTATATAGTTAAAACCATAAATATAAGGAATTTAAGCTAAAAAGTGACAGGTTTCCCCTAATTAGTAACTAACGATTGAATGTTAATTGACCACTAAAAACGACTCTAAAAAGTATTTTTAGTTAGCGTAAATGTTTTGAAGTAATACTATTTGTTAACTAAAGCTGTTTCCTGATTAAACGTACTTGCAGTAATACGTTGTTTATCTCTGAAATATGAAACTCCACCCCAGTCAAAAATTTTCTTTTCGTATACCCACGTATTTTCTTCACGCACAACAACCCTTCTAATCACAATAACTCCTTGTCCTTTTTGTTGTTCTTCGCTAACGGTTTGCTTGTGTTTTGCTATTAAATCATTCACTTTTTTGTCAATTACTTTAGTGCTAGCATCATTATTAGCAGCAACAATATTCAATTCTACTTCGTTTTTTTCTTTCGTTTTCAAAATAGGCTTTTCTTCTTCCTCAATTAATTTTAACATTAAACTTTGCTTCGCCAATTTTTCATCTAACACCTTTTTTTCTTCGTTTAATTTAGCAACATCTTCTTTTTTCTCAGGAGATTTCTCTAATTCTTTTTGCTTAGCCGCATTTTTTTGTAAAGCAAGTTGAATCGCTTTCTTCTCGGCTAGCTTTACTTTTCTCATTTCCTCTTTTTTAGCTTTCAAGTACTCTTTGTCGTAATCAAAATTTCCTTTTTTAGAACTATAATAAAATTTGTTGATTGGTTCATCAAACATAGAGTAATCAACACCATCATAATATTTAAATAAATCTACATCGGCTCTAATAGCTGGCAACTTAACACCTGCTTGATCTTGAGGAATACCTTTAGTGCTAACACTGAAATATTTTTGAACGTAATCATTTTTAGAAATAGAAATTAAATAATCACTTCCTAATGGCAAGTATATATTATAACTGCCATTTTGATCGGTTTTAAAAGAAGTTAAAAGCTTGCCATCTTGCAGCACTTGAACAATACTTTCTGACAAAGTCATATTATCATTCGATACTCTTCCTTCAAAATCAACCGTTACATCTTGAGAGAAATTTGCAGTAAAACAAAATAACAGAATAACCATGAAGGCCATTCCTTTTAAAGAAAAAGTCATTGTATTGAATTTATAATTTGATTATAAAATTAAGCCTATAGATAAAGGCATTTAGCACATTGAATGGGATTTATAAACACTTGATTGTTAGATACAAGGCTATTTATGCATTACAAATGCTAGCATAAGCACAATATTCGCATTTATCATGTTCTTCAGTTTGCTTGAAAGCTTCTGAACTATCAATTATTTCAGCAATTTGCTGCTTTAAATGGTTCTCAAAGTCTTCCAATAATTCCGCTGTAAAATTTAAAATACCACCACCTTTGGCTTCCTCCATAATAAATTTAGGATGCTCTTCAAACTTTTTAAAAGGAATGATACAAGGTTGTAAATCTTCGGGACGAGCCAACTTATTTTTAACCACAAACCAAGCATACATAAACAGTTGTAACATTTTATTGTATTGACTGTCTTTAAACAAATCTTCAAAATTGGTAAATTTAAATTTATCATCTGTTTTTACGGATGATTTATAATCAATGATTCTAATTTTATTTCCAAGTTTATCGATTCTATCAGCAGAACCTTTTAAATAAATAGTTGTATTAACTCCTTTAATATCAATAGTGACAGAAGAAGTCAATGCTTTTTCTAAGTCTATTAAACTTAAAAGTTCGTTTGTTTTTTTAGAATCCTGAATCAGTTTTAAATCGTTTCTTAATAATTTATTGACGTATTCGTATAAAACTTTTCGTTGTAAAAAATTCTTTCCAAACTGGCTTTCTCTTTGACTAAAATAATTTTGAAAGATTATGTTTACACTTTCTTCTGTTTTTGAGAGGCAATGTTTTAAGTTATCTTCTGTTAAAACTGTTCCTATATAAGGTTTATAAAGCATCTCCAACGATTCATGTAAAATGGAGCCTTGTGTGTTAGCTTCCGCACTTTCCTCAACATCTTCGGTTTCTTTAATACCTGCGCCATATCTAAAAAAGAAACGCAGCGCACAGTCTTTATATGTAATCAAAGCCGAAGGGCTTAAACCACTATATTCATCATTGGTGGTTAGCTTTTTAATAATGGGTGCTAAGTTAAAATCTGTTTTATCAATGTTAATCACATTTCGGGAACTAGCAGGTAACTCACCTCCACTTAACATCACCTCTGTAATGGTATGATGTGGACTATACTTTTGTAATTCAAACTGTAACTGTGTAATAAAACGACTTTTTTCACCAGAGCCCAATACACTATGTTCTGTATTATAGGTAATCAATACATTACTAGCTCTTTGTAAAATTCGATAAAAGTGATAAGCATACACTGCATCTTTATCGCCATACAATGGCATCCCGTGATAACGCTTTAAGTCGTTAGGAATAAATGAATTAGCCGATTTACCTGAAGGCAAAACCCCTTCATTGACACCCAATAAAATGATGTTTTCAAAATCCAAGGTACGGGTTTCTAAAACTCCCATAATTTGCAAACCTTGCAAAGGTTCACCAATAAATGGTACAGAAGCTGCGCCTATAATTTGTTTGTATAAACTTTTTAAAGTGAGCAATGAATCTAGATAATGATGCGTTTGAATTAAAGACTGTAAGCGATTAAAATACTTGGTGAATACATGTAAGTATTCGTTTTCAGTTGAAGATAACTGCAAGTCTTCACTTTCGGAAGCATTAAATACTTCTATAATTTGTGACATGGATAAAATCCCCTGCGAGGAATTAGACCAAGTATTAAATAAGCTTTCAATATTTTTATAATTGTCTTCAAATAATTCCGCAAGCACTTTGGTATTTAACCACACATAATTTTTATCTATTATTTTTTGAATAATCGATTGTAAATGAACGCTTGGGTTAAACGATTTATAATACTTTTTAAATAATGAATTTTGTAGAATTTTAAATACATCGGCAAAGTAAAAACTATTAGAGGCACCTGCCTTTTGAGTGGATTGATGCAAACTAATTAAGTTATCCATCAAATCGTAAATTGGCGATAAACGCAAAGGGTATTCCATGGTAATATTCACATGTTTTACTTCCTCTGGTAATTGATTTAAAATAGGGAATAGCAAACTTTCGTCCGCTAAAACAACCGCCGTTTTATTTAAAGATTTCCCTTGTTTAATCCATTCATGCAATTGATGAGATACGACTTGGGCCTGACCCATTTGCTTTGGAACGGCAACTATATCAATATGTTTTGGAATATCTTTAAAATCATTACCGATATAATTTTTGGTATCTAACCATGTATTGGTAAAGTTTTTTCGAAGAAACAATCCAGCTTCGTATTCTTCATTATCCACATAGTATTTGTCTCCATCCCAAATAATACTTGCTTTTTTCTCCTTTACCAAATCCGAAAAAATAATCGTTTCCGCTTTGTTTAATGCATTAAAACCACAAATCAATATTTTGGAAAACTGATTAATATAAGCTGAATCTTTAAACCCTTCAACCGACTTACGATACATTAAACCCTGATAAGCCTGTTTTTTTTGAAGTAGAACCTTTGAGAACTCTTTATAAATAGTTCCCATTTGAAACATAAAGTCAATATAATCCTGCTGCGTTGGCGTTAAGTCGTCCGCACTTAAACTCCAGTTTTCAATTTCTTTGATTTCTTTTAAGTTTTGGTACAACGAATCTGTATCTACCAAATAGCGATCCGCTTCATTAAAGTCTTGTAACATTAATGTTCCCCATTTGGCAAAAGCGTCAAAAGGTTCGGCTTTTTCTTTTAAAATACCCACATAAACCTGATACAAATCGCAAATTAAATCAATACTATCAGCCTGTTGTAAGCCAGATAATTCTGCAACCAATTCCTCAGCACTAATAATCGTGGGCAGCCAAATTGTTTTTTGAAATGCCCGAGCCAAATGTTGTTTTAAATACAAAGCACCTCGTTTATTAGGCAATACAATACATAAACGCTCAGTATCATTAGCATGATGTTCAAATATGTATTTGGCTATGTATTGTAAAAAAGGCGTCATTTAATTTAAAACTACATTGAGTTTAAAATTAGAAAAGTAATAAAAAAGAGGCTTTAAAAGCCATTAGTTAATAAAATAATGTGGCGGTTTTTTACCAATACAACTACTAGAAAACGCCTGGGCCTACTACACCTCCGCCCTCTACCTCGACACGGCAAACACCGGCGCGGTCCTCGGAGTGGCCGACCTCGCCCGACGCCTAGGCGACGCGCGCAACGCC
>SYEI01000283.1 GCA_005800865.1 Bacteroidota bacterium
AAAAGCACAATAAACTAACTGTTCTGTTAGTGATTAATATTTCAATATTTTTCATTATTAATATTAGTGTAAGCGTTTTCAATACAGATATTATCGTTCGCAACTTAGCGCTTCCACTTAATTTAAACGAATTTGTATTTAAATTTTGGACACTCTTTACTTACATGTTTTCGCACAAAGATTTTGGACACATCTTTTACAATATGTTGCTTTTGTATTTTACGGCACGCACCTTTTTAAATTTCATGTCCGAAAAAAAATTAATGTTTGTTTACATGATGAGTGGATTATTTGGAGGTCTTATTTTACTAGTACTATCTATTTTATTTCCAAATACATTCACCAACTCTATTTTGTTTGGAGCATCAGCTGCTGTTTTAGGTGTTGTAGCTGCTTTAGCTTTATACATCCCAAATCTTCCAGTAAGCATTTTTGGTATTTTAGAAATGAAGTACAAATATTATGCGCTTCTAATTTTTGCAGTATCAACCATTATCGATTTTAATATCAATACTGGAGGTAAAATCTCCCACTTTGGTGGCGCTTTTTTCGGACTACTTTTCGGATATCTGTTAAAGAATGGTAAAGATATATCTGAGATGGCCTTCTTTACTGGCAGCAAAAAATCTCCTTTAAAAGTGGTGCACAAAAACACGTCGGCCGCAAGCCACGAACCTAGCGCCAATAGCCAACAAACCATCGATGCACTCTTAGATAAAATTTCTAAAAACGGTTACGAAAACTTAAGTAAGGCCGAAAAAGAGTTGCTGTTTAAACTTTCTCAGAAAAAATAACCGCATTTTAGGTACAATTATTGAATTTATTTTCTAAATTGTACACAATTATGTTTAAGTATTTAATCGCCCTCGGTTGTATTTTATCTTGTTCTACCCTTTTTGCTCAATCTAGCAAAAGTGGAACTATTGAGGATGCTGATGAACATTACGGTCATCATAATTATTTAATGGCGCTTCCTGTTTACAAAAATCTTTTAAAAACGGATAAAAACAACGCAACTATCCAATACAAAATTGCAGAGTGTTATTTAAATACCAATATTAATAAAGCGGAAGCCATAAAGTATTTAGAATTTTGTACAAAAGAACCAAAGGTAGAACCTATTGTTTGGTTAAGATTAGGACACGCCTATCGTTTAACTAATAAAATTGATGATGCCATTAAAGCATTTGAAAAATACAAAGAACTAGAACCCAAAAAGAAAAAAGCAGCTGAAAGAGAAATAGAAATTTGTAATAATGCCAAAGCCTTGATGTTAAACCCGGTAAATGTTTCGTTTACAAATTTAGGTAAAGACATTAATTCTGAGTTTGCAGATTATTATCCTTGGATTACATCCGACGAAAGTTTTTTAGCTTTTACTACGCGTCGTAAAGGACAAACAGCATCAAGAGTAGAAGTTGATGGTTATTACGCCTCAGACGTTTATACATCTCGTTTAGACGCAGGTAAGTGGATTAAAGCAGAAAATCCTGGCAACAAGATAAATTCTTCGTTAGATGAACAGGTGGTTGGTTTAAAAGCAGATGGTTCAGAAATGTTGATTTATATTGATCACATTGATAAGTTTGGAGATATTTATAGCACCGTTAAAAAAAATGGATTATGGGTTAAATATGCTCCATTTCCTGAACATATTAATAAAAAAATTGAACACTCTGCCTCCATCAGTGCTGATGGCAATACCTTATTTTTTGTAAGAGGGGAAGGCAAAGAAGATCAAACAGATATTTACATTTGTCGTAAATTACCAAACGGAAATTGGAGTGAACCCTTTAAAATGGGACCAGATGTAAATACAGAGTATAACGAAGATTTCCCTTATCTATCAACGGATGGTGTAACACTTTTCTTTTCATCAGAAGGACATAATACCATGGGAGGATTTGATTTATTTAAAAGCGTTTGGAACCCTGAAGAAAATACATGGACAAAAGCCGAAAATTTAGGTTATCCTTTGAATACAACAGACAACGACCGAAGCATTAGTTTAACACCAGACAACAGAGCTGGTTACATAAGCGCTTGGCGTCCTGGTGGACAAGGAGATTTAGATATTTATAGAGTTAGGTTTAACGATATGGAACAAAAGCTAACCTTATACTTAGGAAGTGTGATGCTAGGCGATTCATTAAATCAACCAAAAGAATTTATTGCTACAATATTTGCAGTAAATACGGTTAGCAAAGAAGAATTTAGTTTTGTGCCTAATCCTAGAAATGGAAAATTAGTCATGGCATTACCTGCTGGAGAATTTGAAATTACTGTAACCTCTGATGGATATGCAGATTTAAAGGATAAACTCATTGTGTCTGATTTAGGTTTACCTATCTCTGAGGAAAAGAAAAATTACAAACTCACTAAGCAATGATACGTACCGTAATTATTCTATTATTAATTAAATCATCTTTTATTTTTTCTCAATCCTATCAAATTGGATTATTGAAATATAGCGGCGGCGGCGATTGGTATGCTAATTTAGAAACGTCTCTTCCAAACTTAATAAAGTTTTGTAACAACAATTTAAAAACTTCTATTAACCCCGAACAAGCAATCGTTGAAGTTGGTAGCGTTGATATTTTTAATTATCCATTTATTCACATGACAGGTCATGGTAATGTAGTGTTCACAAACCAAGAAGCTGATAACCTTAGAAAGTATTTATTAGCTGGTGGTTTTTTACATGTATCAGATAATTATGGCATGGATAAATTTATTAGA
>SYEI01000284.1 GCA_005800865.1 Bacteroidota bacterium
CCTTCATTGCGTAATAGCTACATCATAGCCCCAACAAATTTAAATATTGTTGCTGGTGGCGTAACAAATGCTTTGAGTTGGACTGGCGTGCCGCTGGTTGATGGCTATAACGTATACCGTAGATATTCTACTTCAACAAATTTCGTTAAATTAAATACGACTGTAATAACTGCAACAACGTATACTGATAATACAATGCCAACTGGTGGAACGGTTTATTATTATGTAAAATCAGTAAAGAAAAAGATTTCTCCATCTGGTTCTTTTGATAACGAATCTTTGGGGATAAAAAGCAGTGCCGCATTGGTTACTGTTGGTCTTCCCGAAAACAATTCTGACATGAGTTTTGCAATTTCTCCTAATCCTTCAAATGGTGTTTTTAATTTAGTTTCAAATGAAACAAGTTATAGTTACGACATAACTGATAATTTAGGAAGAATTGTTTATACTGGAACCTCTCCTGCATTTGATATATCTTCTTTTTCAAATGGCGTTTACTATGTAAAAATCAAACTGAAGAATGAGATTGTCATTAAAAAAATCATCAAAAACAATTAGAGTTATATTGTAAAAAGTAATTTTTAATAATACAAAACATTGTTTTTATTAACTATTACGAGTATTTTATTTAAATGTGAAATGTAATAATTAATTCATTTTTGAACTTTACTATATTATTATTGATTTACTTTTATTTCTATAAAAAACTATTAACCATTACTACACTACAATTAATTTACATTTAAACTAAAACCTCATGAAAATTATCATTATTCCTATCACCTAAATTAAGTGCAAATGAAAACTTGCTTTGTTTTACTTTTTATATCAATAAATTTTTTATGTTTTGCCCAGAGCCAAAACAGTAATTGGTATTTTGGTAATGGAGCAACTATGAGTTTTCCAAATAATGGAGCTCCTATTCTTGGCTCAACTACTACAGCATTATTTACTGATGAAGGAAGCTCATCAATTTCTGATATTAATGGAAATTTATTATTTTATACGGATGGGGGTAATGTTTGGGATGCTGCAGATGTTGTAATGCCTAATGGCACAAATATTCAAGGTTATAATTATCAAGGTTCATCAACGCAATCTCCTATTATAATTAAAAAACCAGGGTCGGCTACATTGTATTATATATTTTGTGTTGCAGAAGGAGACCATGCGCCAAATGCTTTTTGTTATTCGATAGTGGATATGAGTTTAAATAGTGGGATGGGCGACGTAGTTCCTGCATCAAAAAATATGAACATTTTTAATGGAACTTCCGAAAAAATCGCCGCCACTTATCATTGCAATGGAACAGATATTTGGATTGCAACACACGATTTAAATACCAACAATTATAGAGCTATTCTCTTGACATCAGCAGGTATTAGCTCTACTGTTGTTACACCTATTGGCCCAATAGTTTCTTCTACAAATCAATCATCCGACGGGCAGGGTAGTATGAAATTCACTTCAGATGGATTGCATTTAGCCATGTCTAATTTGAATAATCAGGATGTTTTAGATTTATTATCTTTTAACAAATCAACAGGGGTATTCTCAAATCGGTTAAATATTTTCAATCCAATAGATGCGGGTGGTTTATATGGTTTGGAGTTTTCTCCAAACAATCAAGTACTTTATGTTGCTAATTACATTTCTAGTGAGCTATTACAATACGATATTAGTTCTGGTGTAGCAGCAACAATATTAGCAAGTAGAACCAGTGTCGGGACGCCTTTTGATAGGGGTATTAATCAATTGCAATTAGCAATTGACGGAAAAATTTATGCAGCACAACGACGGGCAGATTTACCTATAGGTGTTGTTAATTCTCCAAACGTATTAGGAGTTGCTTGTAATTGGGATAATGCGGGTTTTGACCCATTAGGTTCAGGGCTTCCTTCGGCCTACGGGTTGCCTACTCAATTAATTATTATTCCTACAAAGTTCAATTATCAAAATACACCAGACGAGATAACTTTGTGTAAAACGGGCACAGAAACACCTAATTTTTACAGCTCTTATCCCGTTAACAATGGCGTGTTTTCGTGTCCGTCTGCTGGTTTAGTTTTTAATACAACTACCGGCGTTGTTAATGCAGCGGCATCAACCATAGGCACATACACTTTAACTTTTACTGCCCCATTAACAGGCTGCACTTCACCGTTTTTTAGCACTTATAAAATTAGTATAATTACTTGTACTGTATTACCAATTGAACTTACTGTGTTTAACGGTATATCACAAGATGACCATTCGAAGCTTTATTGGCAAACTGCAACCGAAATAAACAATGATTATTTTATTTTAGAAAAAAGTGCCGACGCGCTTGCATGGAGAGATATAGCAAAAATTGATGGCGCTGGAAATTCTACTCAAATAAATAATTACTCATTTAATGACTACGAGTTGTTACCTGAAATGATGTATTATAGGTTAAAGCAAGTTGACTTTGATGGTAAAAAAACATATTCACAAATTGTTGCTTTACAATATACAAATAACAACGGTGGTTTTGCAATTTTCCCGAATCCATCAAATGGTATTTATACAATTAAAGCAAACGCAACTATTTTGAGTTATGATATTACTGATAATTTAGGGCAACTTGTGCATACCGGAACAAGTTCTTTATTTGATATTAGCATGTTAGCTGACGGTGTATATTTCATAAAAATAAAACTTAACAATGAAATAGTAATCAAGAAAATTATAAAAAACTAGTAAAAAAATAAAAATTGTTTTAAAGAATTAATACGAATGCAGCCTACCGATAGATCAACAATGATTAAAGAAATTATGGATAACAGCGAATTATTTACACTTGAAGAGTTAAATATATATAGCGATATCGCGTTGAAAGAAACACATCGGGCTTTGTTTTTTATAATTAAAATTACAAAAAATGTCTCGCCAAGCGATTCGATTGGTAAGTGAATTTGAATAAAGTTTTGTTGCCAAGAGGGGTTTCAATACTAAAAACAATAGCCTTTTTATTTCGCACCAATATCGAGACGTCATAAAAATTTAAGAACAAAAAATTAAATTTTAAAAATATTATGAGGAAATTTATAAAAAGTTTGGTAAGTATTGTTTTGGTACTTTGTTTTGATACAGCACTTGCACAGCCTCATTTTGCTATCGAAACAGTTAGTGGCGTTTTCAATATTTATAATGTAAGCAATATTAATAACGCCTATATTGATGCAAATATTACACAATCTGGCAATATTTGGACCTTGAATGTTATGGCAAAAGTCCCTATTAAATCAGTTAAATTTCCGTTTGATGATCTTCGCAAACCTCTTGATAATGATATTACTGATGATATCTATTACTATCCTTACATCAGTGGTTTAGCTGAAAAAGCTACCAATCGAAATGCAGATTGGACATGGTGGGGCCTGCAGTATCCAGGCGATATATTTTCGCCAGTAATAATTATTGCTGATACAAACAATGGGCGTATTGAAGCCGCTGTTAATTGGCCAGTAAAACATGTAACGCCATATTATGCAGCTGAACGTATGATGTTTGATTATTCATTTGATACACTGCAAGTAAATGAAGTTGAAAATTATTCTGTATTAATAGATAGTGTTATTGCAAATCCTGCATTAGGACAAAAACCTTGGCAAATGGCAATGGATAAATACCGAACTTGGTTAAACTCAAAAGTGCCCCTTGTTGTTCATCCTCCACAATTGCAAAATGTACATGGTTGGCTTCAGGTTGGCCTTATGAATCAACCAACTTTTGATTTGCCTTGGATAAATAGTTTATGGCAACAATGGAGAGATAAATTAGGATGGATTCAATTTTGGGGGCAAATGAGTAATTATGCTGGGCCTGCTAATTTTGCAAACCCACCTTTATTACCTGGCGAAATTGTTGATTGTTGTACTTTAAACTATAATATTCACAATCGATATTCACCTGATGTTGTAAATTTTATGCGCGATTCTGTTGTTGGTTTAGGATATTTGGGAGGATATTATTCTGCTGGATATTATGGTTTACCAGGTGATCCTAAAAGACTTTTAGATACACAAGCTGGTAAAGATTGGCTGCTTAATTGGATCACTAAAAATAACGTGGATTATTATGCCAATTCATTTTATTTGGATGTAGTTTGTAGGACTTATTTTGGAGATGGTAGCATTGTTAGAAATTTATTTGATGGAATTCAAATACCTGCCCAAAGTGTATCAGAAGGAATAGTAGATATTATCCCTTCTGCTGGTCTTATTAGCGGATGTTTAACAGGCCAGAATCCACCAATTGGAGGGCCAGGATTAACGCCAGAAAACTCAAACAGAACCATGTTCACCCAATTGGGAAGATATTTATTAAATGACCATGCCGTATTTTTAGGGAGCGCAAACGGTGACCATGCATTTTGGGGCCCAACAAATAATTACTGGACCGAAAGGCA
>SYEI01000285.1 GCA_005800865.1 Bacteroidota bacterium
AGCAGTTTAAAGAAAATATTATATTTTTTTACCATCATATCTGTAAAAAATTACTACCAATTAAACGAGTAATTGTTAGATTTGTAAGTTTAGGTAAATTTAGGCTCAAGTCGCTATCAATACAGTTAAACATATATATTTTTTGCTCTTATTATTGTTAATAAGTACGACTCCTATTTTGGCTCAAGACCTAAAACAAAAACCTGTAAAATTTGTACAGCCTACCGACACCAAGCTAAAATCCTCTAACACAAACACAACATTACCAAAGGATAGTACCAAAACGGTAACCATGGATTCGTTAGATGAAGAAGAAAATGATGAGCCTTTAGAGCATTCTATCGTTTATAACGCACGAGATTCGATAAGATACGAAACTAAAGGACAGAAAATCTACTTGTTTGGCGACGGTTATGTGAATTATGAAGACATGAACCTTAAGGCTGAGTTTATTGAGATTGATAATGAGAAAAATACCATTACAGCTTACGGTAAAAAAGATAGTCTAGGTAAAGATACAGGAACACCAGTATTTAAAGATGGTGAACAGGAAATTGTGTGTCGAAAAATGATTTACAACCTTAAAACTAAAAAAGGAAAAATCTACGACATTCAAACCAAGGAAGGAGATTTAATATTGAAAGGCAGCGAGGTAAAAAAGGACAGTAATAATGTGGTTTACATGAAAAACTTACAATGTATTCCCTGCCAGTTTGAAGATTCGCGAACCATATTTAAAGCAAAACGAGCCAAAATAATTCCAGATGACAAAATTGTTACTGGCCCTATGTATTTAGAAATTGGCGGCGTGCCTACTCCTTTAGGTTTACCATTTGGATTTTTCCCAAATACAAAAAAACGTCATTCAGGGATTTTAATTCCGTTTTATGGCAATAGCGAAGCTTTAGGCTTTTATTTAAAAGATGGTGGTTTTTATTGGGGAATCAACGACCAAACTGATATGACCATTAGAGGGGATATTTACAGTAATGGAAGTTGGGGATTACGTACTACAAATAATTACAATGTTAACTATAAATTTAATGGTGCTTTATCATTTGGTTATTCTGAATTCAGAACTGGAGAAAAAGAAATCCCTTCTACCTATTCTAAACAAAAAGATATTTCCATTAATTGGCGTCATATTCAAGATCAAAAAAATAACCCAACCATTCGATTTGGAAGTGATGTTAATATTAGAACATCAAGATACAATAGATTCAATGCACAAAACACAGGGCAGTATTTAGCAAACACATTTCAATCAAACATTAATTTCTCAAAAACATTTAAAATAGGAACATTAGGCATTAATGCTCGTCATGATCAAAATACTCAAACCAAGTTGATGAATATTTCTTTTCCAGAAGTTACATTTAACGTCAATCGTTTTTATCCTTTCAAAAAAGAAACTCGCATTAAGCAAAATCCTATTGATAAAATTGGGATTAGCTATTTATTGGAAGCAAGAAATACATTATCGGGCGCTGACACTTCTATTTTTAAAGGGAATATTGGAGATAGCTTAAAATATGGTTTTAGACATAGCTTACCAATATCAACAAATATTACCCTTCTAAAATATTTCACTTTAACGCCTGCATTAAATTTAAGTGCGGTGATGTATACTAAAACAACACGAAAAGAATTAGATGAATCAACAAACCGCATTGTAAAAACAACTGACAAAAATTTTAAAACTGGATATGATGCCAATTTCAATACTTCATTAACTACTAAACTATTCATGGATTATATGTTTAAAGGAAAACGTCTTAAACAAATACGCCATTTATTAATTCCTAGTTTAGCTTATACGTATCGTCCTGATTTTGGTGAAGAGCAATATGGATTTTGGAAAGATGTAATAAGTGATACCACCTTCAGATATAAAAATAAATACTCCATTTTTGAAAACAATTTATTTAGTGGCCCAGCTCAAGGTGAACAAAATAGTTTAAGTATAAACTTAAATAACAATTTAGAAGCTAAAGTCAGAAAGAAAACAGATACTGGCTTTGTATTTAATAAAGTAAGCATATTACAAAATTTAAGCTTTGCAGGTAGTTACAACTTTGCAGCAGACAGTTTTAAAATGAGTAATATTTCGATGACTGGTAGAACAAAAATTTGGAAGTATTTTGATTTAGTATTTGGTTCCACCTTTGATCCATACTACACAACCGTTTTAACGAATACAATAACTAATACACAGTATGCTTACAGAACCAGTAAATATTTATCAAATACCAACGGAAGAATAGTAGATTTTACAACAGGTAATATTGCCATTAACGCAGCCTTTAGCTCTAATAATATTACTTCGCGTGCTAAAAAACCTGATTTAACAAATGCAGCAGAAAGAGGTGCTGTTGCAACAAACACAGCTCAAGCACAAGAAAAATTACCTTGGAACTTAAATATTTATTACAACATTACTTACACAAAAATATTAAATAAAATAAAAGACATACAAACACTTAATTTTAGTGGAGACGTGTCAGTTACCAAATTTTGGAAGCTAGGTGTAACCAGTGGTTATGATTTTACCAATAGAAATTTAAGTTATACAAGTATCAATTTATACAGAGATTTGAAATGTTGGGAAGCCCGAATTGATTGGGTGCCTTTTGGATTTAGGAAAAGTTATAGCTTAACCATCAACTTAAAAACGAGCATGCTAAGTGATGTGAAGATACCAAGACAAAGACAGTGGTATGATAATTTTTAATTTAATTTCACTTGATGAATATCGCGTAACTGCTTTTTTAAAACCTGATATAACTCTGGCGCCTTTTGTGTGCCAATGCGATAGGTAAATCCAGAATTATCTTTCAGTTCAATAAACTCATTGCCACTTGTAAAAAAACGGATAACACCTCTGCTGTGAAGATTATAAACAGCTCTTCGGAAAATATGTTTTTTATAACGACTTTTTCTAATATGTGTAATAGTATCTAAATTTAGTTTTACGCGGCGAGCAGTCCAAAAACCATCTATAATAATGTATGTTGAAAAAACTTTTGTATGTGTATGCAAAATAAAAGTGAGCATAGCAGAAAAAGACAAAATTAATAAGCCCAATAAAAAAAATATTTTACCTGAATTAGGAATATCAACCGCAGGATAATGCCCAATTTTAAATACTGCTACCTGAACAGGCTTTGGATTCTCACTCCAATAATAACCTACAAAACAAAATAAGGCAATAATGGTTCGCCAAATCATACTGAGACGGTTATGTCCCATGTATTGCTTTTCGTTAAATAATTGTTTTTCAGTATGCAAAGTGATTGTATTGTGACTCAAATTTACAAAAAATAATGTAAACTTTTATGCTCACCTAGGCTGCATCATCACAAACAATTCTCTTCCTTCTCTAGGTTTAATTGAATTGTAGGCGATTTGCATTAATTTAATATCAAATAAAGAATAAAATAATGCTTGATACTCGGCTGTATTTCCTCCAAAGGGAGGTTTGTCGGTATTTAATACATCATTAAATAATAAGCCAACTAATTTGCCTGTTGGCTTTAATAAAACTTTCATATGCTCAACATATTGTTGTCGTAGAGAAGGATTAATGGCGCAGAAAAAAGTTTGCTCTATAATCAAATCATATTGACCTTGATGCTTAAAAAAATCCTGCTGAATTAACTGATGAGATGGAAATTCGGGAATACGCTTTTTAATGTTTTGTAAAGGAGCTTCTGCAAAATCTAATACAAACACATTTTTAAAACCTTTACGGAATAAAAACTCTGCCTCGTAAGAATTTCCTGCTCCAGGTATTAAAATTTTTAAATCTTTGTTATCTAATTGTTCTATATATGCTTTTAGTGGGGCTGACACATCGCCCAAATCCCAAGCGAAGTCGTCTGTAAGATATCTCTGATTCCAGTATTTATCTGTTAAATCGTGCATATATTTTTTTGTAAAAATAGGATTAAAATCACTAAATTCATCTAAATTTTAAAGGATGCTAAAAAACCCACTCATAGCTTTTTTTAAACTGATTCGAATAGAGAATCTGTTGATAATTGCTATTACTCAAATTTGCATGAAGTACTTGGTTTTTGCTCCTATAAATGAATATTCAAAATTTACTCCAACCTTATTTATCATATCATTATTAAGTACCATTTTAATTGCAGCAGCTGGTTATATCATCAACGATTATTTTGATGTAAAAACTGATAAGATCAACCGCCCAGAAACAGTAGTGATTGACGTTACTATTAAACGCAGATGGGCCATGATATTACATATTGTATTTAATGCCGTTGGTTTATTGTTAGGATTTTATTTAGCCCTAAAATGCCACAGCTTAATACTATTAACCTTTCAAATTTTAAGTATTTTATTATTGTGGTTTTACTCAACTCACTTTAAAAAACAATTGCTTGTAGGTAATTTGGTTGTTTCTATATTAACCGCTACTATTCCTTTAATGCCAATGGTATACGACTATTACTTAATTGGGGGAATTAATCCAATAGTTGAATTTATGATTGGTGATTATTTAAAAACTTTATTCATTATTATTTTGGGATATAGTGCTTTTGCTTTTTTAACTTCCTTTGCTCGTGAAGTTATTAAAGACATGGAAGATTACAAAGGAGACATACAAACAGGTGGAAAAACGATGCCTATTGTTTGGGGAATGATTACGAGTAAAGTAGTCACCTTTTTTCTGATTATTATTACAATAGGCTTATTATTGTTGGCCTGTTTTAAGTTTTATAAAGAACAGCAATATATTGGCGTTTATTATATTTTAGGTGTTGTAGCATTCCTTATTTTATTAATGATTCAAACGATTAGAGCAAAGACATCCAAGGACTTTAAAATGGCAAGCTTATTGCTTAAATTTGTCATGGTATTAGGGATTTCCTTTACCCTTATTATTAAATATCTATATGAGTAAATTGTTTCTTATTGCTATTACCGCGTTATAAGAACATTAATTAAAATAAATCATGAATAGTGTAGAACAACATATTAAAGAATTTCCTTACCAAATTATTTTAGGATCTAATTCGCCTCGTCGTCAGGAATTATTAAAAAGCTTAGGCTTTGATTTCTTAAATAAACCTATTAACGCCGATGAAACATTTCCGATAGATTTATTAGCAGAGGAAATTCCATTATACTTAGCCGAAAAAAAAGCAGATGCTTATCCTGATGACTTAAAAGAAACTGAAATTTTAATTACAGCAGATACGATTGTTTGGTGCGAAGGTAAAGTATTTAACAAGCCCGCAAATTTTGTAGAAGGCAAAAAAATGCTAGAAACATTAAGTGGAAAAATGCACGAAGTGTTTACGGCAGTTTGTTTAAAAAGCGGCAACAAACAAACCACATTTTTTGATGTGAGTAAAGTGTATTTCAAAAAATTAAAACCTGAAGAAATTGAATACTACCTTATGAACTTTAAACCCTACGACAAAGCTGGAGGCTATGGAGTGCAAGATTGGTTAGGATATATTGGTATTGATAAAATTGAAGGCAGCTTTTATAATGTGATGGGATTACCTGTTAAAGAGTTGTATGAGGAATTGGTGAAGTTTTAACACTTTACTTTTTAACTAAAAAAGGCGCTAATAGCGCCTTTTTTAGTTTATTGCGGAGAAGGTGGGATTCGAACCCACGATACAGTTTCCCGTATACAAACTTTCCAGGCTTGCTCGTTCGACCACTCTGACACCTCTCCTAATTTGTGGCGCAAATGTAAGTTCTCTATTCGAATAATACAATAAAATTAAAAGGGAATTAAAAATCCTTATAAATCAAATACTTTGAACGTATTTTCTTAAAATCAGCTAAAGAAGCCTTCCAGGAATCTCTAATCTCCGCAGGAGAAATGCTTAATTTTGTTTGTTGTTTTAGCTCTTCGTCACCTGCATGGTAATTAAAATTATTATCAAAAAACACCTCTTGTTTATTTTGGCTGTGATGATAAAACAAATTTAAAACCGTTAAATCAATTTGTTTACTCTTTAAGATATTTCTATACATCAAACGCATATCAACACCATAGCAAATAGTATCTTGATACTTTGGCTTTTTAGTAATCGTTGTTGATTTTGGAATAAATGTAAAAGGGCAAGTTACCGAATCAATAAATGGATTGCCAATAAACTGAAAAGGATAATCAGTACCTCTTCCTAAACTCACAATCGTTCCTTCAAATAAACCTAAACTTGGATACAATAATACCGCTGTATCATTGGGTAAATTAGGAGATGGCTTCACTGGTAACCCAGTTACAAACTTGGATCTATCATAGTTTTGAAGAGGAATAACACTTAACTTGCATTTCACCTTATTTTTTAACCAACCTTCACCATTTACCATTTGTGCATATTCTCCACAAGTCATTCCATATACAATTGGTATATTATGTAAACCTAAAAACGATTTATATTTATCTGTCATTACTGGTCCATCAATATAAAAGCCATTAGGATTTGGTCTATCAAAAACAATGAGTTCTTTGCCATTTTCTGCACAGGCTTCCATAACTTTTGCCATGGTTGAGATATATGTATAAAAGCGAACTCCAACGTCTTGTATATCATAAATCACTATATCCACTCCTGTCAAATCTTCTTTTGTTGGTTTTTTATGAGTACCATATAACGACACGACTGTTATATTAGTTAAAGGATCTTTGCCTCCTTTTACTTTTTCTCCAGCGTCTGCTGTTCCTCTAAAACCATGTTCGGGACCAAATATTTTAACAATTTTTACTTTATGTTTTAATAAAGTATCTACTAAATGTCTTGCGCCTATAATACCAGAAGCATTAGTGACAATGGCAATTTTTTTATTTTTCAATTTCGGCAAATACAATTCGGTTTGCTGCGCTCCGGTTGTGATGGACTGATACGATTGTGTTCCAACTTGAGAACACAACACGCTGACATTAAAAAGTGTAATTACAAAAAAAATAATAAATCGCATAAATAAACTAAATTGACAATGTAAATATAACAATTACATCACGCATTTGCGTGATTATAAAAACACAAAAAATACTAAGCTTAAAAAAAATAGTATCTTTATAGCAATGAATTTTTCGCGTTATATAGCTACTCGCATCCTTAACAAAGGGCA
>SYEI01000286.1 GCA_005800865.1 Bacteroidota bacterium
AGAAAAATTTAGATGCGACTTTAAAATTATTGGAAGAGAAATTATTGAATCCTGGTTTTAATGCTGAAGACTTTAAATTAGCTAAAAAACAATATAAAGAAAGCGTTAAAAATGACGAAACAAGTGCTAACGCAATGGGCGAAAGAGCATTTAACTTTGCTTTATATGGTAACACGGTAATGGGTCAAGAGCCTTCTATTAAAACAATTGAAAATGTTCAATTACAAGATGTAAAAGATTATTACAATAATTTTTATTCTCCATCTGTAACAAGCATCGTAGTAGTTGGTGATGTAGAAGAAAAAGACATTTTAGCAAAATTAGGTTTCTTATCAAAATGGGCAGCTAAAGAAGTTAAAATGCAACCAATTGTTGAACCAGCTCCATCAGCTGAACCTCAATTCTTTATCTACAATAAATTTGGTGCGCCATCATCAGTAATTACTATGGGTTACCCTTCATTAAAATTTGATGCAACTGGAGATTACTACAAAAACAGAATTGCAAACTTTGTTTTTGGTGGAGCATTCAACAGCCGCTTAAATTTAAATTTACGTGAAGATAAAGGTTATACTTATGGTATCCGTTCTGGATTCCAAGGAGGTAAATACAATGGAACATTTGCTATCTCTTCTTCAGTAAAACGTCCAGCAACAGCTTTAGCTTTAGCAGAGATTATTAAAGAGTTTACTAACTACCAAACAAATGGTATTACTGATAAAGAATTAGAATTTACTAAGAGTTCTTTATTAAATGAAGAAGCTTTAAAATATGAAGCACCATACCAAAAAGCATCTTTCTTATCAAACATTGTGAGATACAATTTAGATAAAAACTTTACTGTTGAGCAAAACAAAATCTTAAAAAATATTACAAAAGATGAAGTAAACGCCCAAATTAAAAAATACTTTGATGTTAATAAATTAACAACAGTAGTTGTTGGTGATAAAGCATACATTGAGGCAGCTTTAGACAAAGCTTCAAAAGATGCTAAAAACAAGGAAGTATTAAATAAAGTTAAATTAAAGAAGATTTCAGTTGATTAATATGTGTAATTGTACAATATTTGCGTCTGAATAATGTACATGAATATATAACAAACATAAAAAAACACTAAGCTTAATAAGCTTGGTGTTTTTTTTAATAAAATAGTAAGAGCTTGTTTAAATTTATATTATGATAATTGTTATTGGGTATTTTTGAGCGAAAAGAGGCGAATTTTGTAGAGATAGTTAGCTACTATCTCGAAAAATTTAACGAATTTGCAGCCAAAAAGACACATAACTATATAATTAGATAAATTTTAAACAAGCTCCCAGATTTAACCACCTAAAATTAAAAGAATGAAATAGCCGTGTTTGTCAAATAGAATATTAATAAACAGAAACAGGCTATTCCATATGACAATTAAAAATATTAAACTTCTACATATGAATATTAAAAAAACGATAACTACGATATTAATAGCTTCGGCTACAGTAGTAATGGCCCAAAGTAATCAAGTTCAAAACGCTAGTAATTACTTAAGAAATAAGGAATTTGATAAAGCTAAAATTGCAGCAGATGCAGCTTCCGTTCACGAAACAACAGTAAATAACCCTAAATTATGGAAATATAGAGGGCAAATTTATCAAGAAATTTACTTTTCTAAAGACGCAGCTATAAGAGCATTAGACACTGAAGCTGAAGAAAAAGCATTAGAAAGTTATGTAAAATGCTTAAAGCTTGATAAAGATAATAACGCTTATAAAGATGATGTAAAAGGATTAATCGTACAAGCAGTTGCGGCTACTAGCAATAAAGCCAATATGTACGTGCAAGCTAAAGAATACGATATAGCTTTAAAATGTTATGATTTAATTGAAAGCGCTTTGCCTTATGATTTTGATCAAGGGATGAAGCGTGCTAACATTACTAAAGAAAAATTAATGTACTACAAGTTTGATATGTATAAATATGCAGCAAACAAAGAAAAAACAAAAGAGTATGCTGATAAATTAATCGACATTAAATATAAAGACGTTAAGATTTACACCGATATGGTTAAATTGTCTTTAATCGATAGAGATACAACTAAAGCATTAGATTATATTGGAAAAGGAAAGTTAATGTTTGAAGATAACATGGACTTAATTAACCAAGAAATCAATATCTATTTAGCGCGTAACAAAACAAATGAGTTAAAAGATAAATTAACGGCTGCCATCGAATTATCTCCTGATAATGAAGTGTTACATGCTATCTTAGCTAACTTATATCAAAAAACGAACGAAAAAGATAAAGCAGAAGCTGAATATTTAAAAGCATTAGAAATTAAACCTGATTATGAAATTGCTAACTATAACTTAGGTGTAATGTATTTTAATACAGCTAATGAATGGAATGATAAGCTAGGTGCTTTGCCTCCAAAAGAAACAGCTAAAGCTAAAGAATACGAAACAAAAGCTAATGAGTATTTTAAAAAAGCAGTTGTTAATTTCGAGAAATCGTATGAAGTATCTCCTGATAAAGCAACTAAACAACAATTACGTAAATTGTTTTTAAGATTAGGCGAAACAGAAAAAGCAGATAAATACAAATAGTTTTTTACCACTAAATAAATCTCAATGAAAATTTTAAATATTGCACTTCTTATTGTTTTACCATTTTCTGTTTTTTCTCAAAAAAGCAAAGTACAAGGCGCTTGGAGATCGTTAAGTGATTATGAATCGACTTTAAATGATAACCCAGATGTTTCGTACTTGCTAAAAGCGAAGGAAAGCATTGATTTAGCAACCGCTAATGAAGAAACAAAAAATCAGGTAAAAACCTATGCTTACAGATTTAGAATTTACATTAATTTATTTAGCAATTCCTTAAAGGAAGAAGAAAAAAAACTAACGAGCATTGCCGATAAAAACGAAAGATTACAAACAGCCTATGGCAATGTAGCAACTTCCGAATTTGATGAGGCAAGTAAAAGCTTAAACAAAATCAAAGAATTAGATTTAAAAAAGTTTGAGAAGATTGCCAAAGGAGAAACCGACTCAGAAGAAGATGGAAAATTATTTACTTCTATGAGTCAGTTGCAAGTTTACTCTGCAAACTTAGCTACTGGAAAATACAAAGTAAAAAAGTTTGACGAAGCAGCTGATTTCTTCGAATCATTAGCTATTTCAAACACTTTTATGACTGGTAAAAAAGATACATCTAATTTCTATAATGCATGTGTGTGTGCTCAAAAAGCAAAAAACGCTACCAAAATGTTTGATTATAATAAAAAGATGATTGACGAAAACATCGCTTCGCCTTATAATTATCAAACAATTTATGATTTAAAATTATCTCAAAACGATACAGCTGCGGCATTAGAGTATTTAAAAATTGGTCGTACTCAGTTTCCAAATGATGTGTATTTAATGAATAAAGAAACGGAGTTGTTTTTACAAAAAGGAGAGCAAGCAAAAGCTCTAGCTAATTTACAAACTGCCATTGCAAAAGAACCTAATAATGCTGTGTTGCAATATGTAATTGGTAACGTATATGATAATTTAGCAAATCCTAAAGGGAAATCAGGGAAAGACACTATTAAACCTGCTGATTATGAAGATTTAGTGGCTAAAGCAGCCGAACATTATCAAAAAGCGGTTGATTTAAAACCAGCAAGTCAAGATGGTTATTTTAACACTTTATACAATTTAGGAGCTTTATATAATAACTACGGTAACACTATTTATGCTAAAGCGATGGAAAAAGCTACCATTACCGATTTGGCAAAGAATCAAAAAGGCTATGAAGCTAAAAGTATGGATAGCTACAAAAAAGCAATTCCTTATTTAGAACAAGCCTTGTCTATTAAACCAGACGATAAAACCTGCATCTCAGCCTTAAGAACGCTTTACTATAAAACTGGTAACGAGGCTAAAGGAAAAGAAATGAGTGAGAGAATGAAGAAGTAAGTTATTGAATTAGTATTTTGAAGGTCATCCAATTAGGATGACCTTTTTTGTTTTTTACCGCTCATAACAATCCTGTTTTCAACCAAAAAAATACCTTTTTTAAATCACATATTTTGGTAAATTTGTTTTCCCCTAAAATTAAAATATGACACGTACATTTTATACATTTTGTTTTTTATTATTAACTGTTCTTGGCTTCTCTCAAAGTGCTACTATCAGAGGTTTTGTTTACAATAAAGATAATGGTGAACCAGTAGCTTTTTCTAACGTTTATTTAAAAGGTACTACAACTGGGGCATCTTCTGATATGAATGGGTTTTTCTCCATCAATAAAGTAACTCCAGGTACTTACGTGTTAATGGTGACTAACCTTGAATTTGACACCATTTCAGAAAATATTACTATTAAAGCTGGCGAATTGGTAACTAAAAAATTCTTTTCTACAAAAGGTGGAGTTATCTTAAATACCGTAGATGTAACTGCTGAACAAATGGAGAAAATTGAAACGCCAAATGTTGCC
>SYEI01000287.1 GCA_005800865.1 Bacteroidota bacterium
CATTTCTTGAATACTTAAATTTTTATTTTGAAGTCTTGTAATCCATAAACTAGGATATTGAAATTCTGAATAAGCTAGTTTTGCTAAATCAGGTGAAATTCCATCAATGTTTACATAATTTCTTACTCCAGAAGATAGGGCTATGGCATTTTTACGATTCAAAGGAATCATAAATGAAGGACCTGTAATTCTATTACTAAAATAGATGCTTTTGTCTTTACCGTTAATACGTTCTGTTAAATATTTATCAGCAAAAAACTCATCGTCAAATGCCGGCAAGGTTGTTTTACCATCTGCGTCTTTTGCTCTTTTAAAAGCGCTACGGTCAATTCCAATATAATTGTTGTAAGCAGCAACATTAATACCTACTAGGTTCATGTCAAATTTCATACGACCATCCACGATGCTTGCAGGCTGTTGATAGATACCTGTTACACCAGCATAATTACTTTGATTAAATCCTACAAAATCCTGAGATTGAGCAAAATAACTAAAAGACAATGCAGCAAAAAGTAATAATTTCTTCATAGAGCGATTTTTGTTTAGATCTCAAAAATAAGACATTCTGTTTAATGTTGGCTAAAATTCAAAAATATTACGGTATAATTAACAAAAGTCAAGGCAAAAGCCTCCCAATACATTCCAATTTAGTATCTTTGCGCTTTGTTACCGAGAAAAAATTATGTTAGATAAATTAGAAGAAATTAAAAGAAGATATAACGACGTTGAAGCAAAATTAGGCGATCCTAGTGTTATTGCCGATATGCGCTTATTTAAAAAATTGAATATTGAATACAAAGGTTTGCAACCTGTAGTGGAAGCATATTACAAATACAAGCAAATTACTGATAATATTAATGGTGCCAAAGAAGTATTAGCAACTGAAAAGGATAAAGACTTTTTGGATATGGCTAAAGCTGAATTAGAAGAAAACCGCGCTGCTGAAGAGAAATTACAAGAAGAAGTTCGTGTGATGTTAATTCCTAAAGATCCTGAAGATGCAAAAAATTGCACGATGGAAATTAGAGGAGGAACTGGTGGAGATGAAGCGGCGATATTTGCAGGAGATTTATTTGATATGTACCGTCGTTATTGTGAAATTAAAGGTTTTCAGTTAGAAGTGATTGATGAAAGCCCTGGTTCGATGGGTGGTTACAAAGAAATTGTATTTAATGTAAAAGGCGATAACGCATTTGGCACTATGAAGTTTGAAAGTGGTGTGCATCGCGTGCAGCGAGTGCCAGCTACCGAAGCTGCTGGACGAGTGCATACATCAGCTGCTACTGTTGCCGTTTTACCGGAAGCAGAAGAATGGGATATTGAAATTAAACCAGCAGATATTGAAATGGCAACTGCGCGAAGCGGTGGAGCTGGTGGACAAAATGTAAATAAAGTAGAGTCGAAAGTAATTTTAACTCACAAGCCATCAGGCATTGTAGTAACTTGCCAAACACAACGTAACCAATTAGGTAACCGCGAAAAAGCAATGGAAATGCTACGTTCTAAATTATACGATTTAGAATACCAAAAACGATTAGCGGATACTACAAGTCGCCGTAAAAGTATGGTAAGTACAGGTGACCGTTCTGAAAAAATTAGAACATATAACTACCCTCAAAACCGTATTACAGATCATCGCATTGGACTAACGTTATACAACTTAACTGACTTTACAAACGGTTACATACAACAAATGATTGATGCCTTGCAGTTTGCTGAAAATGCAGAGCGATTGAAAGAAGGAGGATTATAGAGATTCAAAAGACTAAAGAGATTTAAGGGACAAAAAAGACAATAGCATTATGACACGAGCAGAATTGATAAACGAGATTAAAACTAAAAAAACATTTTTATGTGTTGGTTTAGATCCAGATGTAGATAAAATCCCTCAATTTTTATTAGAGGAAGAAGATCCTATTTTTGAATTCAATCGTCAAATTGTTGATGCCACGGCTGAATACTGTGTTGCCTTTAAACCTAATACTGCATTTTATGAAGCTTATGGTTTAAGTGGAATGGCAAGCTTAGAAAAAACCATTAAATACATTAAGCAAGAATATCCAAACCATTTTTTAATTGCTGATGCTAAGCGCGGCGACATAGGCAATACATCAAGTATGTATGCCAAAGCATTTTTTAAACGTTTACACGCTGATGCCATTACTGTTGCTCCATACATGGGTAGCGATTCGGTAAAACCTTTTTTACAATTTGAGGGTAAATGGGCTATTGTTTTAGGATTAACCTCAAACGAAGGCGCTAAAGATTTTCAGTTAGATGAAGGAAAAACAGAAGCCTTATATCAACATGTATTAAGAACATCTAGTCAGTGGGGAACTACTGAAAATATGATGTATGTAATTGGTGCTACCAAAGCACAAATGTTTGATGATGTAAGACGTATTATACCAAATCACTTTTTATTAGTACCAGGTGTTGGTGCACAAGGCGGCAGTTTAGCCGAAGTATGCAAACATGGCTTAATTAAAAATGATATTGGTTTATTAATCAACTCATCTCGTGCTATTATTTATGCATCAAACGGAGACGACTTTGCTTCGGCCGCTGCTAAAGAAGCAAAAAAAGTAGCCGATGAAATGAAGGCGTATTTTTAATTGCAAGAATTTTTCATAATTTTTTTCTACACTTATTGAATATAAATGAACCCAATTAAAACATTCATCTTAACCATTTTAATAAGTCTTTTATCGATTGGTGAGACGAAAGCTCAATTGTTTTCAACTGATACAGTTCCTTTAATTATTCATGTCATTCATAATTCTGAAGCCATTGGAACTGGACACAATCTTAATCCTGCTCAAATCGCTTCTCAGTTTTCCATTCTTAACTCTGATTTTGCTGGGCAAGGTTGGACTGTCAGTCATATTCCTTCTGTTTGGGCATCTTTAGTAGCAAATACCCATATTGTGTTTGTGCCTGCCTTAGTTGATACAAATGGCGTTTTACTTTCAGAACCTGGAGTGGACAGAATTGATAGAAATAGTAAAGGTTGGTCGAATACAGCTACAATGAACTCTGTCAATTTACAAGCCTACTTAAATAATACCATCAAACCTCAGTCGATATGGAACACTAATAATTATTGTAATGTTTGGATTTTAGATATGGGTGCATCAGGTTTACTTGGCTATTCTACATTTCCTGCTAACTCTGGTTTAACTTGGATAACTGGAGGAACTGGAAATGCAACGAACGATGGTGTTTGTGTTCATTATAGATGTTGGGGAGATACTTTAAATACAATGGCGCCATATAATCATGGAAGAACTGCTACTCATGAATTTGGCCACTGGTTAGGATTACCACACATGTTTAATGGTTGTGGTGCTCAGGTTATTGCTGATATTCCTATCGGAAACTATAACCAATCATTTTCATCCCCTGTATTTCCTGATGTTGCCGATACTTGTTCTGGTTATCCAAATGGACCTATGTTTATGAACTTTATGTGTAACGCTATCAATGATAGCGACATCTACATGTTTACTTTAGGCCAAGCAATTGCTATGCGCCAAGCATATATCAATTCTCATGGATCTTTAAAACTATCCAATGTTGGAACCATTACATCTGTTGCATCTAATCCTAAATCATTTTTGGATTTTAAAGTATTTCCAAATCCAAGTTCAGGTATTATACATATTACAAGTAATGTGAAAAGTAAAAAAATAGAAATTAAAGCGTTAAATAGTTTAGGAGAAAGTGTTTATCAAGAAAACGTGACCAACTTTGTAGGAAGCAGTGTTATAGATTTATCTAAACAATCAAAAGGGTTATATTTTATTGAAATGAGATGTAATGACAAAACATCCATTCAAAAAATCATGATACAATAGCTATTTCTTTTTTTGGGGTTCATCATCATCTTTATACTTATCGTAATCCAACTTATTACCCCAAAAATTCATTTGTTGTTTAATCCAAGCTTTTCTTCCTGATATATAACCATTAGCAGGATTTGCCTTGTATCTTAATGGATTTGGCAGAATGGCAGCAATGGCCGAAGCTTCATCTTTGCTTAATTTTTTAGCTGATTTATGAAACCAA
>SYEI01000288.1 GCA_005800865.1 Bacteroidota bacterium
AAATAATTTTCTCTCAAATCTCTTACAGCTTCTGATTGATTATTGATATTAGCAAAAACTGTATTTAGAATTGAAAAAGAAGCGTTACTTCCGCCGTGTGGAGTACCTGTTGTTACAAGTTTTGAAACATGATGGTTGCCGTCAGGCAACCATAAGTTTGTGTTTTGCAAATATTCTCTTGCGGCTAATCCGCCCATGCTATGACCCATTAAAATCACTTTGTCGCGACCAGTTAATTGCAGCACTCTAATTATTGCATCTCTTACTGCTCTGCCTTGTTTTGTAACGGCAGATTGGTTACTTTGGACTTGATTAGATGCAGATGAACTTGGGCTAAAAGCCCCATCAATACCTATGTCGAAATTTACATAATAAAAATCGCCCGCAATCCATGTGCCACTAAAGACGGCAATGTCTGCGTTAGCAGTAGGATAAAAATTAGTATTTGCAGTCGTGTAATTTCCGTCAAAATTTAAACAATAATCAAAACGGCCTCCATTTACTAAACCATACTGTGGAGTTAAAAAAGAAAACGTAGTTGTTGTGAATGTTTCTGCACTTGAATTAAGTCCATGAATAAATATTATTGGGTACGGCAATTTAATATTATTTGTCTGTGTCTTTTTATTGTCTTGAACAACTGCTGTATTAAGAAATGATCTTTTTCCTGTTGAGTCAGGCGCTGATAGATATTCAAAGTCTGAAGGACGTTCAACTAATATTTGGGTCTCATTTTGAGAAACTGTTATTAGTCTTAAAAATAATGAGAGACCGAGTAAATAGTATTTCATATTGATTAAATTTAATTTATTACTAAAAATATATAATTTTCCCTTTTGTCTTATAGGAAAAGTTCAGAATTCAACGCTTTAGTCCGCTTATTGCTTATAACTACCTTACAGGAGTGGTTTTATTCCTGTAATATTGCTATTTATGCAATTTTACATTGGTTTTTCATCTTTCCATTGGCTAATCAAATATAATAAAAAAGCCTCTCGTTTCCGAAAGGCTTTTTAAATGATTGTTATTCCAAACTATCCTCAATATCAATCAAAGGTTGTTCAATGATTTCTTTTTTCATTGATTTTTTATGGATGGATAATAAGATAGCTGGCAATAAAATAATGTTCGTAAACATCGATATCAATAAGGTTAAGGATACTAATACACCTAATGCTACCGTGCCACCAAAACTTGAGGCTGCAAAAATAGAGAAACCACAAAATAAAATAATTGAGGTATATACCATACTTAAGCCAGTATCTTTAATAGCTGCTGAAATAGCCGCTGGTGCATTGCTTATTTTTTTAAGTTCTTGGCGGTATTTGGTCAGGAAGTAAATGGTGCCGTCGGAGGATATACCAAAGGCGATACTAAATATTAAAATAGTAGAGGGTTTAAAACGGATATCTAAAAAGCCCATAATACCTGCTGTAATCACCAAAGGAATTAAGCATGGCAATTTGGATAAAATAATAATGCGCACTGAGCGGAATAAAGCAATACCCACAATGGCAATTAAAATAATTTCTATCAATAAACTTTCTAATAAGTTAGATAACAAGTAATCGTTGTTTTTTAAAAACACTAAACTGTGTCCCGTTAAACTTACTTTGTATTCATCAGGGCTAAAAATAGAATCAATTTTAGGGCGCACAATGGCCATTAACTCTTTCATTTTTTTAGAACCAATATCTGCTACTTGGTAACTCACACGCGTGGTTTGTTTGGTGCTATCTATAAACTTAGCGAGTTTGTTGTTTTGTCCTTTTAAGGAGCCTGAGTATTCGGATAAGGTTTTTAAATCGGATACGCCTGGTAATTTATAAAACTTAGGGTTTCCTTCGTTATAGGCTTGGTACGAAAATTTAATGGCCTCTACAATGGATAATGGTTTTGAGAAGATAGGGTATTCTTCTAACATACGCTGCATGGCTTTAATTTTATATAAGGCTTTGGCGTTGTTTTCAAACAATCCATTTTCTTTTTTAGTGTCAATCGAAATTTCAAATGGTAAAACCCCGTTAAAGTTTTTTTCAAAAAAATGTAAGTCGGTGTAGATAGGATCTTTTTTAGGTAAATCATCTACTACATAACCGTTCATGTCAATAAAACTCATTCCCCAAAAACAAATACCAGTAATTACAGTCGTAGTAACATAAATTGCCATTCGGCGTTTTTGCACCAAATGGTCAACCATATCTAACGCCTTGTTAATGATTTTACCATCTTGATGCTTGGTGTGTTTTTCTTTTGGTGTTGGCAACATGGCTAACACTACTGGCACCAATACTAAGGTAATAAAGTAAGTAGCCATCACACTAATAGAGGATACTAAACCAAATTCTACTAACATAGAACTTTTTGTAAAGTACAATACACCAAAGCCGATAGAGGTGGTGATGTTTGCTAAAAACAAGGTCACACCAATCGTTTCAATACTTCTGGTGATAGCTTTAATTTTATTACCATGTGCTACAAACTCGCTATGGTATTTATTAATTAAGAAAATACAATTCGGTAAACCAATCACCATAATTAATGGCGGAATTAAGCCCGACAAAATGGTAATCTTGTAACCAAACAAATGCATAATTCCCATCGACCATAACACACCAACGGCTGTAATAATCAACGAGAAAAATACCACGTTACCCGAACGGAAGAACACCCATAAAATAAAAGCCGTTACTAAAATGGCTAAGATTAAAAACAAAGTCATCTCGTGCGAAACCTTCGTCATAATTTGCGAACGGATATAAGGCATACCAGAATAGTGCATTTCCACTTTATGCTTCGTTGCAAACTCTTCTGCCAATACACGTATTTGAGCAACAATCTCTAAACGGCGTTTAGAGTTTAAATCTTTCTTTGTAAAGGTAATGGCCATCACGTTGGCGCCTGTTTCCTTATTGTAAATAATGCCTTCGTAAAAAGGTAAGTTTAAAAAATCAGCTTTAATGCTATCTACATCTTGTTGATTTCTGATAGGATGTTTGATTAACGGAACAAAGTCAAACTTCTGCAAACTATCATTCATTACAAACTTAAACGTGGTTGGCACCGACATTAAGTCTTTAATTCCTTGAATGTTTTTAATGGTTTTACTTAGCTCATACCAATCGTTAAACTTTTGGTATTGAAATAAGTCTTTGTCTTCAAAGCCCATTACCATTACGTTTCCATCTTCACCAAAATGTTTTTTAAAATTTTGGTATTCAATAAAGGTACTGTCGGTATCAGGTAATATCTGAGCGAAGTCGTATGATAATTCAACCTTAGAGGTTTCGTAACCCATTAAGGCTGTAATTAATAATACAACGGTTGTAAAAATTGCTTTATTTCTTAATAGTAATCCCGAAAAATATTTCCACATAATTAATTGCTTTTAGTAACGCTTTTGAGATTTTGTCTAATTCCTTTATATCCAACTTCTTACCTTCCCAAAAGGTTTAAAGATAACTATTAATGAATGGATATAAAAAAAATGTTTTTAACGATGTTTTTTTGATGTTGAAAAAGGCTTTTTAGGGCGTGTCCCCGCAAAAGAGGCAGCGGGGTCGGGCTTTCGGCACTCGCTTTTTTACTGGCACTTCGACTCCGCTCAGTGACCGATAAAAAGAGCTCAAACAAAGCCTCAATCCCTCACGCAGGGCTTACTTTTTAAAAATGGAATTATAGCTCGAATGTTTGCGCAAGCTTCGCGCGAGGGATGCAAACGGAAATCCTTTTTTTGTGCAACAAAAAAAGATTGAAGTGACAGCCCGGTTCGGCTCCCGCCGAACGCGCCCTAATAATAAGTAAGCTACATCTAATCCTCCTTTTTCAGTTCCTTCTTCACCAACTTAAGGTTAAGCAAGTTCATAGGATTAGTGGTTAAGTTTTTAATGTTCTTGTGTACTAAACGAATAATTTGATCGTAATATAAAGGAACAATTGGCGCGTCATCAATTAACATTTGATCCATTTGTTGGTAAAGCGCATTCTTCACGTCGCGGTTTTGTTCGCGCAATACTTTTTCATATAGTACATCAAACTCAGGGTTTTTGTAATGTGTATAGTTTGACCCAACTGGAGCAAAGTTTTTACTGTAGAATAAGTGCATAAAGTTTTCTTCATCGGCATAATCTCCTACCCACGATTTTTTGAATAAGTTGTACTCGCAGGCAGCAACCGCTTGGCGTAACACTACAGGTTTATCTACACTGATATTTACTTTGATATTATTTTCCGCTAATTGCGATTGGATAAATTCTGTTTGCTCTAAATAATTATCAGTTGTGTGTAAGGTAATTTCAGGTAAATCTTTTCCATCAGGGAAACCGGCTTCAATTAATAACTGACGTACTTTATCAGGATTGTAATTATAACCTTTTACTATTTTCTCATCAAAAGAAGGCATGCCATTAGGAATAAAACCGGCTGTAGCAGGGTAACCAATATTTTTACGGAAGAACTTCACCATTTTCACACGGTCAAAGCCATAGTTGATGGCTTTACGTAATGCTTTAATTTTTAAAGGAGATTTTTTTACAATGTCGATGTTCTCATCTACCAATATTCCTAAATAATCTGTTTTTAAATAGTTTTGTTTTTGTAAAATAAACTTCGTGTTATATTCAGGTTGTAAGTCGCCATTTTTATCTAATACTTCATTAATATTAAAGGCGTCAGCCCCACTTAACATATCGTATTTTCCATTTAATAATTCCATGAAAGCAGTTTCCCTGTCTTTCACAAAAGAGATAGTAACTGCATCTAAATAGGGTAGGCGATTTTTGCCGTCAAATTCAAAATACTTTTCATTTTTTAGTAAAACCAATTTAGTGCCTTCTTCCCATAATTTAAATTTAAAAGGACCAGTACCAACGGGGTTGCGTCTAAAATCTTGACCATAAAAATCAGCTGCTTCGTAAGGTATTACAGAAAAATACTTCATGGTTAACACACTTAAAAAGGCACTCAATGGCTCCTTTAAGTATACCACAAAAGTGGAATCGTTTGTGGATGTAAAACCTTTATAGCCTGTTTTTTCGGTACGATCGATATTGGATAATAAAGATACGGCGCTACTTACGCGAGCATCGTATAAACGGTTGAAAGAAATAACAAAATCTTTAGCCGTTACTTTTCGTCCTTTTCCACCTTCAAAACATTGATTATCATGAAAGTAAACATCGTCTCTTAAAATAAATGTATAAGTTAATCCATCGTCGCTAATCCACCATTTTTTAGCAATACATGGTCTTACATGTAACGAGTCGTTTAGTTGCACTAATCCATTATATACTTGGTTTACACCCCAAATATCTTCTGTATTGTTCGCCGAAGCTGGATCTAGGCCAGAGATGCCTGCCATTTCGTTGTAATTAAACACAGTTCGATTATCTTCATCTTGTTTTGGGTCGCCACAGGTTACTGTTAGAGCAACGGTTAAAAGGCAGAGAATAACTAATCGGATTGATTTTAGGGATGAAATCATTGTTTTTGAGATTTAATAAGTACTTAATATCAATATTAGTGAAATAGAAGGCGTTTTTTTCAAACTATTTCAACAGTTTTTCACATTAGCGTGTCAATTCCTGCTAAATTGTATAAATTAGTGTTCTATTATTTAACCATTT
>SYEI01000289.1 GCA_005800865.1 Bacteroidota bacterium
AGAAAAAATGTCAAAAGAAGAAGCTGCTAAAAAGGCAGCAGCGGATAAACTAGAGGCAGAAAGATTAGCTAAAGAAGCGGCGGCAAAAAAGGCTGCAGATGACGCTGCCGCTAAAGCCGCAGAAGCAGCTCGTTTAGCTAAAGAGAAGGCAGATAAGGAAGCATTAGATAAAATGTCGAAGGAAGATGCTGCTAAAAAAGCAGCAGCAGATAAACTGGAGGCAGAAAGATTAGCTAAAGAAGCGGCGGCAAAAAAGGCTGCAGATGACGCTGCCGCTAAAGCCGCAGAAGCTGCACGTTTAGCAAAAGAAAAAGCAGATAAAGAAGCAGCAAATAAAACTAAAATAACTCCGCCACCATTAACAGTTGATAGATACAAAGAGGCTAAAGATAAAGGTGATAATTTTTTTGGGATGAAACGTTATAAAGAAGCTAAAACAGCTTACGAAGAAGCTTTGATTGCTAAAGCTGGCGATTCATACGCAAAAGGTAAATTAGCAGAAATAGAAAAACTTTTGAAATCTGATACAGTAGTAGCCGCAGAAATCGACGCTAAAAAACAAGCTTTATTAGCTAAATATCCTTTAGGAGTAACAGAAGAAACGATTATTGGAACTGGTGTTGTTATCCTTCAACGTGTTGTTGTAAAAGAATCTAACGACGTATATGTTTACCAAAAGAAAATGTTTAGCTGGGGTGGAATTTCCTATTTTAGAGATACAAAAGCCATTACTGAATCTACATTTGAACAAGAAACCAAACCATAACCACTACTATGCCCGATATTTTTGAAGACGTTCACTGTTGCGTTTGCGACAATAAAAATCCTGCTGATTTTAAAGTTTTATACCAAAAAGAAAAATTTTCGGTAGTAGAATGTAATAAGTGTTCTTTTACTTTTATTCCACCTTATTTTAGAAAACAAATTTCCTACGAAAATTATAAAGACGAAAACGTTGCTAATGCTGTTCGTAATGGAAATAATTTTGTGAAAATTGAACGTCATAAATTACGTTACGATTTAATTAAAAAATATAAACCAAGCGGTTCATTATTTGATTTAGGTGCTGGTTGGGGGCATTTTATGTTAACCGGACAAATGCTAGGTTACGATGTATATGGTATTGAAATTTCGGAACAACCTTACCTCTACTCTAAAAATGATTTAAAATTACCAGTAGATCATATCGATTTCTTTGATATGAAAGAAGATAAAAAGTTCGATATTGTTACCATGTGGGATGTTTTAGAACATATTGATAAAGCGGATGACGTGATTGCCAAATGCGCTCGTATTACTGCTAAAGATGGTTATATTGTGATTCAGGTTCCGCAAATCGATTCTTATTTTGCAAAAAAACATAAGGATAATTGGAAAATGATGGGCTTAGATCATGTAAACTATTTTGGTAAAAAAACAATTACTCAGTTATTAAAAAAACATGGTTACGAAGTAAAAACGATTAAATCTTCTTTTGAAATTAAGTTGTTTATTATGTATACTATCCTTCCTTTATTAAAAAGGTTAAGAGGAGATAAGAAACAAACGCAACAACAAGCTAATAATGCAATTAAGGCTTCAGAAAGACAACAATACTTTAATACCTTTACTCAAAAACCACTTTGGAAACTAAAGTTATATATGAAAATTCATAACTTAATTTACAAAACGTTAGAGTTTTTTAATATTGGTGAAGAAATGATTGTAGTGGCTAAGAAGGTTAACTAAAAAAACAACTGATACATCCATTCATCTTCAAACTGATTTATAGAAATTCGGTTCCATTGTTTTTTAGTTCCAATTTTTTCAAAACCGCATTTTTCAAACAAGCTAACGCTTTCCTTATTTGATGCGCTGATATTGCAAAATAGTTGATTTAATAATAAGGTTTTGCTAGCATAATCCTTAACCAAATCTATCGCTTCACTAGCATAACCTTTATTTCTAAAGTCTTCGAAAATTAAAACTCCTACTCCTACCCTTGCATTCATTGGGTCAAAATCAAATAAATCAATTGTTCCAATAGCTTTATCGGTAGAGCTTTCGCAAATCATTAATCGCAATTGCTTGGTTGTATAAATATCTTGATGAGCCGTTTCTAAATACAATTCTAAAATAGCTTTACTATATGGCGTTAAGGTGTTACTCACTTTCCATACGCTGGTATTATTTTCTGTAGTATATAATACTGCTAAATCTCCCGGTTCCAGCGCTCTTAAATAAATATGTTCCGATTTAATAAACATTATTCTTTGTAATAATTAGCGCGTTCTATTTTTATAATTTCTTGTAGTTGTTTATTCGAATACATTGGTAACGAAAACTCACCTTCTTCGATCTTGTTATCAATATTTAATCCAAAGGTTAAATTGATATATTGATTTTGTTTTAATCGTTCGATTAATTCAAACAACAACTCTTCTTTGTTTTCACAAATGGCATAAAATTCTTGCAAAAATAATTTAATTGGACTTAAGCAAGATGCCTCATTTACTTTTACTTGAGTAAATTGCTTAATATAAAATTGGCAAATTTCTTTTTGGTAGTCGGCACTAAACACAGGATGTTTCTTTAATTGAATAAATAAGGTTTCAATTTTTTTTTGCTGTATCGTTTTTAAAAGAACATTAATGTTAATATCCAATTCATGTCCCTTAATAGTTAATGAATTATAATTCCCATCAATTAAAATACCAATATGTGGAGGGGTTCTTGATGCGTGCAAAATAACTAACCATGTATTTTTCGATAACGATTCTTCTTTAAATGAATCAGAAACAGATAGTGTATATGGACTTTGGATAATCATTTTTCAAATTTACAGAATTAATTAAAAAAGGTTTAATCCTAATTTTTTGCTAATAACTCCTTCTTTTAATGAGAAAGTAGAAACTCTCATATGTTTTAAATGTAATTCTTTTAAAATAAAATCAATTAACAATACTGAAATCACAATCATATCCACTCTCATATCAATTAATCCTGTAATATGATAACGTTCTTTAATAGTTGATTCTTTTATTTTTTTACTAATAAATGCATAGTGATTTAAATCTATACTGTATTCTGTATGTAAGTCGCTTAATGCCTCTGAACTAAACTCACCTGCAATAACATCCACAACAGAATCAAAGGCACCAGAAGAACCAATCAATTCAGTTGGTTTGTAATGTTTAATAGCTTCAAATAAAGGAGCTAATTCGTGTCTTAAATACGCATTAAAGTCAACTGTTTCATCAAATGTAATTGGATCTGATAATTTAAATCTTTCTAATAAGCGAGCGGCACCTAACAAAAAACTTTTTTTCCAAAAAATGGTGTGTTCGTTTCCTAAAATAAATTCGGTACTACCTCCGCCAATATCCATTATTAAGGAAATAGATTCATTCATCTTTACAGCCATTCGATTGCCATAATAAATTAAATCTGCCTCTTCGTTTCCATCAATAACTGAAATGGTAACTCCTGCCACTTTTTTTGCTTGCGCCACAAATTCATGTCCGTTGCTAGCCGACCGAATAGCGGAAGTTGCAAAAGCATAGGTATGCTCTACATTATAATCTAATAAGTATTGTTGAAATTGTTTTAAGGCATTAACACCTCTTTGAAATGGGGCGTCTGCAATGTAACCAGAGTTGATGGCTCCTTCGCCTAATTTGACCGCAATTTTAGTATTAAATACCTTTTTGAAAGTATCATTAGGAAGTCGTTCTGCGATAAGCAAATTAAACGTATTCGTTCCTAAATCAATAACTGCAAATATCATAAAGTCTATTTATTACTTATACCAATTTAACGAAAAAAAATGAAATCACCTATTTAATTAATAAGGTATTGATATTTTTGTTTGATAAATCGCTTATCTAATCCTCTTCTTTTTTTATCTGTTCCCATCATTGAAGAGAAAATGAGTGATAATTCGTGAGAACCACTTTGGTATTTTCTTAGAGGAGAAGTAACGATATCATATGAATAATTAATTTGAAAATTTTCTTTAATGGTGTATCCTAAATTAAGAGCAATGGCATCATTTAATCTAAAACTGAAACCTGCAATTAATTGTTTTTTCATATGTACACGTAAGGTGTAATCAAACGAAAAAGGAACTCCGGGAACGTATACTGCCAAAACTGAATTTTCAAATGTAAACTCTGGATTATCAGCCCAGTTAAAACCTGCCGAAATATTATAATGCGGTACATTAGTGAAATTTCCTTTTTTAAGAGAATCGTTTTTATAAAATTCTAATTTACTACCAGCAATATTATTTGCGCCAACTCCTAAATGGAAACGATCATTATAATATAATAAACCAAAACTACCATCAAAAGTTCCAGTATTATCTGTTGCATATTGATTAATAGCCTTATCTTGCTGATGTCTTAGCGTAATATCATTTCCAAC